>DAMABW010000100.1:0-11360 GCA_031999925.1 Massilia sp.
GCCACTGCCGGCCGCATAGAACAGCATGTAGGCCGCGACCAGGCGGCTGTGCCCATCCGCATGCGACCGGAAGATCATGCTCTGGTTCGTCACGTGGATCGCCTGCCCGCCCAGATCGAGCAGCACGATGCCGATGACGAGCGCCCAGAGCGACATGTCCAGCATGAACAAGGGTATCCACGCAGCCAGCAGCAGCACCAGTGCGCCGAAGGTGGTGATTTGTTCGAAGCCCTGGTCGGCCCAGCGTCCGGCGCGCGCGGCGGCCAGTGCACCGGCGGCGCCCACCAGGCCGAAAGCGCCGATTGCCGTGTGCGAGAAGGAATACGGTGCCGCGCTGAGCGGCAAGACGATGGCGCTCCAGAAGATGTTGAAAGCGGCGAACATCAGGAGTGCCAGCATGCCGCGGACCTGCAGGACACGGTCTTGCCGGAGCAGCAGGAAGGTCGAGCCGATCAGGCGGAGGTAATGCATGCGATGCGTCGCAAGCGCAAGGCGGGGCAGCCTCGAACCCAGCAACAGCGCCAGTACCAGCATGGCCGCCGCCGCGCACAGATACACGCTGCGCCAGCCGCCGATATCGCTGATGCCGCCGGCCAGCACGCGCGCCAGCAGCAAGCCGAGAAAGACACCGCCCTGGGCGGCGCCCACCACCCTCCCCCGTTCATTCTCCGATGCGGCACTGGCGGCATAGGCGATGAGGCCTTGGGTCATGGCGGTGCCAAGGGCTCCGGTCAGCAGCATGGCCAGCAGCAGCATCGCAGGCGACCATGCCAGTCCCACGAAGGCCAGCACGGCCGACAGCATCAGGGCCTGCGCCAGCATCAGCCGCCGCCGGTCGAGCAGGTCGCCGAGGGGAACGAGCAGCACCAGCGCCAGCGCACATCCCACTTGCGTGGCGCCGACCACTGTACCGATCGCGGCATGTGGGATGGAGAAATCCCTGGCCAGGGCGTCGAGGAGCGGCTGCGCGTAATACACGTTGGCGACACTGAGTCCGCTCGCGCAGGCAAACAGCAGGACGGCGCCACGCGACAGCGTCGGCGGCAGGCTCACCTGGACAGCGGATGTGATGGCATCGGCTTGCATACGGCCTCCTTAAACTGGTTTCAAATTAAAACCAGTTGGAGCGTAGCGAGATTGGTTTTAAAATGCAACCAATTTCTGTGGATACCCGTATTCGAAATGAACAGCCGCAAGAACATGGAAGGGCAGCCCTGCCCGGTTGCGCGCTCGGTCGATGTTGTCGGCGACCGCTGGAGCCTGCTTGTCGTGCGCGATGCATTCGACGGCGTGCGCCGGTTCAGCGACTTCCAGCGCAGCCTGGGGGTGGCGCGCAACATCCTGTCCGACCGGCTACGCCGGCTGGTGGATGCGGGCATCCTGGCAAACCAGCCCGCCTCGGACAGCAGCGCTTACCAGGAATATGTCCTGACCGAACAGGGCAAGTCCCTATTCCCGGTTGTCGTGGCGCTGCGTCAATGGGGCGAACGGCATTTGTACGCGGACGGCGAACGCCATTCCGAACTGGTGGACAAGCGGACAGGAAAGCCCCTGCATGCCATGGCGCCCCAGTCCGCCGATGGCCATGTGGTATCGTCAGACGACACCGAAATAAGAAAGTGACCGTCATCAGGGGAGCACTGAATCCTTCCGGCATGCTGGAATCAGTCACAGGACATGCGTCCGGCGGCGCGTGAACCGAAAACCCTGCGCCAGACGCGCAAGGCGCAGGCGACCCGGCCGTTGAATGGCGTCAGCTGCCTGCCTGGCTGCCAGGCCGCGACTCGAACAGCGCGATTACTGTTTCGATGCGATAAGGCTTGGTGACGCAGGGGTAGTGCTGGCTATGCGTTTCCGCCAGCAAAGGCGAGATGAAGCCCGTGGTCAGCACGATATGCACCTTCGGATACAGGTGCCGGATCGTTTCCGCCAGCTGCAAGCCGTTCATCCCCGGCATCATCACATCGGAAAAAACGGCATCGATCTCCGGGTCGGTGCCGAGGATCGCGAGCGCCTCCTGCGCCGAATGGGCGATCCTGGCATCGAGCCCATGGCCGCAAAACAATGCTCCTGCCAGGTCGGCCAGGTCGGATTCGTCGTCGACCACCAGGATCTTGCGTGGCGTGGAGGCGGATGACGGCACCTTGCCGTCATCAAGCAGTGCGGACGATCCGGGGGGCGGAAAGCGGGAACCGGCAACGCACTGCCGGTAGTCTATGGACGTGTGCATGGCGGCTTTCATTGTTGGGAGGCAGGTGTGCCGGCATCGCCAAATCCCTTGGGCAGGCGCGGCATTGTCACGGTAAAGGTGGTGCCCTCGGCCTGGGTGGAGACGAGGGAAATCGTGCCGCCATGCGCCTGGACGATCTGGCGCGAGATGTAGAGGCCAATGCCCAGGCTGGTTCGCTCGATGTAGTTGCTGCTGGACACAGCCGAATCGCCGTCAGCGGCATGTGCACCGGCGGCGATGCGCACCATCGGATCGAACACGGCCGCCAGTTTCTCGGTCGCGACAGGTGTTCCTTGATTGTTAACGTCGATAATCACATCGGCCCCGCTGGCACGCATGCTCACCCTGACCGGCGTCTCCAGGCTGCCATACTGGATGGCATTGCCGATCAGGTTGGACAAGACCTGGGCCATGCGCCCTTCGTCGAAGATCGCATCGAGATGCGATGGCATCGTCAGGTCGATCAATTGTTCAGGATGCGAGGTGCGTAACTCGTTGACGACCTCTTCGCAGACAGCAGCCAGGCTGCCCTGCCTGACGCGGATCGGGATGCCCGGCCCAAGGTGGGTACGCGTGAAGTCGAGCAGGTCATTGATCAGCTTGCTCATGCGCCTGGCGCTGTTGAACATGCGTGTCGCCACCAGGATGTATTTCGGTGGAATGTCGAGCGCTTGCATCAGGAAGCTCGATCCGGTCACCACCGTGCCCAGCGGATTACGCAGATCGTGGCCGAGGATGGCCAGGAACATGTTCTGGGTCTGCTTGACCATGAGCTCGTAGCGCGCAACCGACTCAGCCAGGGCCTGGTCGATAGCTTCGTTGAATCTCGTGACGTCTTCCATGTGCGTCGGGTGGACGTCGCCGCGGAGGGCCTCCGCCCACAGGCTCAGCACGCTCGAACGGAGTGCGCGGTACTCGGAGACCAGCTGGACGACGGTGTAGCCCGACAGCAGGCGCGCCTCGGCATGGGTTTCCGCAGCCGTATCGTCCTCCCCGCGCTTGCCGAGGCCACGCGACTTGGCGGAGCGCTCGTGCTCGGACTGCGGCATGGCC
This sequence comes from Massilia sp., assembly GCA_031999925.1. Lineage (GTDB taxonomy): Bacteria > Pseudomonadota > Gammaproteobacteria > Burkholderiales > Burkholderiaceae_D > Telluria. The sequence continues at coordinate 3,284 of DAMABW010000100.1, forward strand.
AGGTCGGCGCTGATCGCCTGCAGCATCTGGCGCGCATGGTCGCGCAACTCGCTGTCGTCCATGGTGAGTGCGGGTGGTTCGATGGTGCGCGCAAAATCTTCCCAGGCTTGCAGAATCGGCTCCATGTTGTTACGGATAAAGCCGCTTAATCGGAGCGCTGGCATGTTGGAACCTTTATATGCCCAATCCACTGAGATTCAACGGAAATGGGCTCCCCATCATAACAGCCATTTCCTCACACGCTATAAAAAAGAAAAAATGCACGCGGGAGAAAAATAAATCCGAAATAATTAGGCAAATCCGGCAAACCCCTGTATCTTCCATCTCGCACTACATCAAGTCGTCGTTATTGTTGGCCTTTCTTTCCTGTCTCGCCGTTTGGCGGTCCCGTCTGATTTCCTTCGTCATACCCTCTCTTGGTCGAATGTGCAATTCGGGCGCTTGCCCATGCAAATTTAAAAAGGATTCAATCATGACTACCCAAACCGGCACCGTAAAATGGTTCAACGATGCAAAAGGCTTCGGCTTCATTTCGCCTGACGCAGGCGGCGGCGATTTGTTCGCCCATTTCCAGGACATTCAATCGCAGGGTTTCAAGAGCCTAGCTGAAAACCAGCGCGTATCGTTTGTGCGCTCGACTGGTCCAAAAGGCGAAAAAGCCGGAAATATCTGCGCGATCTGATCACGCCGCGATCAACGGTGCGCACCATGCAGATAGCATGGGCGGCCGATGCAATACTGAAGAGCCCGCCAATTGGCGGGCTTTTTTCATGGATAGAAGCCTGGAGCGGCAACCGATGCGCACCCAGGCTAGGCGCCGGGACGCGGCGCGCAGCGCCGGTCCGCCTTGCGATGCTTCCCCGGCGAACACAGCAACCGTATCGCCACATGGCGCGGCACGCCGGCCAGCTGCATGAAGACAAAGGCCGCGCGCACGCCATCGGTTTGCAGGATGCGCAAGGCATCCTCGACCCGGGCCGCCGTCCGTGTATTGGCCCGTGGATCCGCTCGTTTGCATTCTGACATGCAAGCCTCCGCATCGTGTCCACGAGCCGATTATCCTAGCAAACTTGGCGGCAAGCCGCGCCCGCTTGCTACCTATCATTCTTGTTGGGGTCGCGACAAAAATCCGGATTCAGCGCTTGGGCGGACGCACGATGGCCAGGATGACCAGGGCAAACAGCGCACTCAGCACGGCCGTGGCTTCGCGTCCCATGCCGGCCGCGATGCCGACGGCGGCGGTCAGCCAGACGCTGGCGGCGGTGGTCAGGCCGCGGATGTCGTTCTTGTCGCGCTGCTTCAGGATCGCGCCGGCGCCCAGGAAGCCGATGCCGGCGGTGACGCCTTGCAGGACGCGCGACAGGTCTTCGACCTTCATCCCGGCTTGCAGCGGGATCAGCACGAACAAGGCCGAGCCGAGCGACACCAGCATGTGGGTGCGCAGGCCGGCCGAGGCGCCGGCGGATTCGCGTTCATACCCCAGCATTCCCCCAAGCACGATGGCCACCAGCATGCGCACCACGATGCGCGTGATGTCGTCCACGTCGCCCAGATCGGAAAACTCCGCCTGCACTGCCTGCCAGCTTTGCTCGTACCACGCCATGCGACTCCTCCCTGCCATCGAAGGGAGATGATGCCACCTCGGCAGGATGCATGGCGCATGGCTGCCTCGGCAGCAGCTAAACGGTATGCTTGTTTACAGCCAGCCCGCATCGCGCGCCAGGCGGTAGGCCTCGACCCGGTTGCCGGCACCCAGCTTGCTGATCGCCTCCGACAGGTAGTTGCGCACGGTCCCTTCGGACAGGTGGATCTGGCGCGCGATGTCGGCGCTGCTGGCGCCCTCGCCCGCCAGGCGCAGTACTTGCCGTTCGCGCTCGGTCAGCGGATCCTGGGCGCCGCCCCAGCTTTCCAGCGCCAGCTCGGGCGCGATGGCGCGGCCGCCGCCATGCACCGTGCGGATCGCGGCGGCCAGCGCGTCGGCCGGCGCATCCTTCAGCAGGAAGCCGCGCACGCCGGCCGACAGCGCGCGGCGCAGGTAGCCGCTGCGCCCGAAGGTAGTGACGATCATCACGCGGCAGGCTGCACTCCGCGTTGCCAGTTGCGCCGCCAGTTCCAGCCCGGTCATGCGCGGCATCTCGATATCGGTCAGCACGATGTCGGGCGCATGCTGTTCGCACAGCGCCAGCGCCTCGACGCCGTCGGCGGCGGTGGCGACCACCGCGATGTCCGGCTCCAGCCCGAGCAAGGCGGCCAGGGCGCCGCGCACCATGGCCTGGTCTTCGGCGATCAGGATGCGGATCATGCGACCTCTCCAGCCGGCACGCGCAACTCCAGCGCCAGGCCGCTCGTGGCGGCGACCGCCAGCGCCAGCTTGCCGCCGATGGCCGCCGCCCGCTCCTGCATGCCGCTCAGGCCATTCCCGTGACGCAGCTCGCGCAGGTCGTGCACATCGCGCAGACGTGCGCCGTCGTCCATCACGCGCAGCACGGCATTGGCGCCTTCCTGTGCCAGGGAGAGCGTGCAGCGGCGCGCGCCGGCATGGCGCACCACATTCGTCACGGCTTCGCGCAGGGCCAGCGCCACCACGTGTTCCGTCGCCGGCGCCAGTTGCACGCGCTCGACCCGTTCGTCGAGCTCGACGTCGGCGGCGGCCAGGCTGGCGCGCGCACTGGCCAGGGCATGGGCCAGGCCGCGCTCGCGGTAGCCGCTGACGGCGCTGCGCACCTCGCCCAGCGCCTGGCGCGCGGTGGCTTCGATGTCGGCGATCTCGCGCCGGCACGCGTCCGGGTTACGGTCGGCCAGCTTGCCGGCCAGTTCCGCCTTCAGCGCGATCAGCGACAGCGAGTGGCCCAACAGATCGTGCAGGTCGCGCGAGATGCGTTCGCGCTCGGCGATGGTGGCCATGTGTTCGACTTCCTCCTGCTTGCGCAGCAGCGCCTGGCGCGAACGGCGCAGGCGCGCATCCATGATCGAGCCGATACTGACCGGCAGGCCGGCGGTGAACATGGGCAGCAGGAACAGGGAGCGCATCGGCGCCGGCGTCACCAGCAGCGAGGCGAACATGGCCAGCGCGAACACCGCCGCAATCGCCACGACGGCGCGCTTGATGTCGGCGATGCGGCCTGCCATCGCACAGGCAAAGATGAAGAAGGTGGCGGCGCCGATGTTCCAGTGCACCCAGGCCGTGCCGAGCAGGCAGGCGCCCAGCATGCAGGCCGGGATCTGCCAGCCGCGCGCCCAGTAGCTGGCGCAGTACAGGACGAAGAACAGCACCAGGCTCAGGGCCAGCAGCAGTGCTTCGGCAACGCCCGGCGGCCCGTACAGGTATTTCCAGAACATGTAGCCAAGGCTTAGCAGCCAGAGGTAAGGCAGCTTGCCGTGTTCGGGCGGAATCCACGGCCTCTTCCACCATGCGGCCGTCGCCGGCCCGATCGTGTTCATCGCTGTTGTCATCGAAAGCTCATTGGGTCAGGAGGCGCACGTCGGCAATCTCGAAGCGATACTCGCCCGGCTGCGGACCGGCGTTGAATCCTAACACGGTCAGTGCCGCCGGATCGATGCCTTTCAGCTCGGCCATGGGTACCGTCACCTCGGTCCATTCCGGGCCCGCGACAAAGGATGTCGCGCCCGGCGTCTGCACACCCTGCGACATGGCGATCATCTGGTAAGTCTTGCCGTCGCCGCGCACCTTGAAACGAACCGCCTTCACGCTGCCGAAGTCCACCGCTTCCATCGGCTGCCTGCCCGGCATGAAGGCCAGGCCGGCCCAGGCGAAGGGCAGGCCCGGCGCCACCTTCGCGTCGATCGCAAGCGGCACCTGGCCATCGGCCAGCGCCTGGCCCGGACTCAGGGTGACCGTCGATTTGCCGCCTGCGAAGCTGTCGGTCGATGCGCTCCAGCCCATGCCGATCGGGCTGGCCAGGCGCTGCGCGCTGAACTGGCTGATGCGGCCATCGGCCGGCAGCGCCAGCGCCTGGCCCGCTCGCGGCGCCGCCGCTTGTGCCGCCTTGGCCGCCCCGGCCACCCGTGCACGCTGGTCTTCGCGCAGGCCATTCGCGCTCGCGCCGTTCTTCCAGACTTCGACGATGCGGCGCGTGGCCAGGATGTCCGCCGCCGGATTGCCCTCCACCAGCAGCAGGTCGGCCTTGTAGCCTGTTTCGATGCGGCCGCGCTTGCCCAGCTTGAACACCCGGGCCGGCACGCTTGTCGCGGCCGCCAGCGCCTGCGCCGGCGTCAGGCCGGCGTCGACCAGCGCCTTCAGTTCGCGGTGCATGCTCACGCCATACTGGGTGCCGGGGTTGCCGGCATCGGTCCCGGCCAGCACCGGCACGCCAGCCCTCATCAATGCCGCGGTGACAGCCTTCGGCGCGGCCAGCAGTTCCACGCGCTCCTTGTTGCCGTAGCGCGCCCGCAAAGGCGCTTGCGCATCCTGGTCGAGCAGGCCGGCGAAGCCCGGGTTGGCCAGCAAATCGTCGCCGCGCCAGCCCGCCATGCTTTCCAGGACCGTGAAGGTCGGGATCACGAAGGCGCCCTTACTGCGCGCCAGCCGCGCCAGTCCTTCGGCATCGCCTGAAGCAGCCGGAGACAGGTGCACCAGGCCATCGGCGCCCGCTTCCAGCACGGCGCGTGCATCCTGCTCGTTGCCGATGTGGACCACGGCCAGCTTGCCGCGCAGGTGGGCGGCATCGATCACCGCCCTGGCCGTGGCCAGGCTGATCGACTGCATGCCATAGCCGCCGCCCATCACGATCTTGATGAAGTCCGAGCCCTCGGCGATACGGGCGTCGACAAAGGCCTGGGCCTGCTCCGGCCCGGTGATGGTCGGGATGGGCACACCGAACTGGGTGCCGTGGCCGTTCGGCGCCGTGACCAGGGTGCCGGCCGAGAACAGATCGGCGTGGTCGTGGCGGCCGCCCTGCGCCATCTCGTCCTTGGCCTGCTTCATCAGCCGCAGGTCGGTGAACATGTCGACCTGGGTCGTCACACCGAACAGCACAGGCAGCTCCTGCCGGCGAAAGAGATGAGTGTGGGCGTCGATCAGGCCGGGCAGCAGCGTGCGGCCGGCGCCATCGACGATGCGCGCACCTTGCGGCGGCGCGCCGCGGTAATCGGCATCGACGATGGCGGCGCCATCGAACAGCACCGAACGGCGTTCGTGCACGGCCTTGCCGTCGAAGACGCGCACGTCCTTCACCAGGGTAGTAGCCGCCGGCGCGCAGGAGGCGCTCGCCAGGCCGGCGCACAGCAGCAGGCTTGCCAGGATGCGGCGTGTCATCGCGTTGTTCCGGGTGGTTGGCATGGGATAAGGGCGGCGGCCGTTCATTGCGCGCGCTCCAGCAGGCGCACGTCGGCGATCTCGAAGCGGTAGTCGCCCGGCGCCGGGCCGGCGTTAAAGCCGATCATGGTCAGCAGGCCCGTGTCGACGCCCGGGAAGCTGGCCATCGGCACGACGACTTCCTGCCACTGCGCGCCCGCGGTGAAAGGCACGGTCGCCGGAATCGTCACGCCCTGCGACATCATGCTGACCGCATAGCGCCCGCCGTCGCCGCGTACGCGGAAGCGCAATTCCTTCGCGGCGCTCAGGTTGGCCGGCTGCATGCGCTGCTCGCCCGGCGCGAAATACAGGCCCGCCCACGGATATGGGAAGCCCGGCACGATTTTCGCGCTCACCGCCACCGCATCCTGGCCGCCCTCGCCCGGCACGACTTCCAGCTTCGCAGTCGACTTCCCGCCCATCATGCTGTCGTAGGACGCGCCCCAGCCCATGCCGAAAGGACTGGCCAGCTTGTCCTTGCCGAACAGGCTGATGCGGCCGTCGGCCGGCAGGCGCACCGGCGCCAGGCCGGGCGCGGCGCTTTCGTGCGCCACCTGTTCGCGCTGGCGCTCGCGCAGCGGCGTGGCGCTCTCGCCATCCTTCCACACCTCGACGATGCGGCGGGTGGCGCCGATGTCGGCCACGGGATTGCCCTCCACCAGCAGCAGGTCGGCCTTGTAGCCGTTGGCGATGCGGCCGCGCTGACCGAGTCGGAAGGCCTTGGCCGGCTGGCTGGTGGCGGCCGCCAGCGCTTCGCCCGGCGTGAGGCCGGCCGCAACCAGCGCCGCCAGTTCGTGGTGCATGCTGATGCCGTATTGCGTGCCCGGATTGCCGGCGTCGGTACCGGCCAGCACCGGCACGCCGGCGCGGCGCATTGCCGCCGTCACCGCGCGCGGCGCGGCCATCAGCTTCGGCTCGGGCGAAGTGCCGTAGCTCGCCGTCAGCGGCAGCCGCTGTTCCTTGTCCAGCAGGCCGGCCAGGGCGGGATCGGCCAGCAGCTCGCCCGGCTTGATCCCCGCCATGCTTTCGAGTGCCGAGAAGGTCGGGATCACGAAGGCGTGCTTCGCCGCCGCCAGCCGGGCCAGGGCAGCGGCGTCGCGCTCGCCGATGCCGGCACCGACGAACAGGTGCACCAGGCCGTCCGCGCCGGCGTCGAGCGCGGCGCGCGCGTTTTCCAGCGTGCTGATATGGACCACGGCCAGCTTGCCGCGCCGGTGCGCGGCGTCGATCAGGGCCTTCACGGTTGGGACATCCAGGCTGTTCATGCGCTGCGCGCCATGCCCGTTTTCCAGCACGATCTTGATGAAGTGCGAACCCTCGGCGATGCGGGCGTCGACAAAGGCCTGCGCTTCGGCCGGCGTGGCGATGGTCGGGATGCTCATGCCGAACTGGGTGCCGTGGCCGCCCTTGGCGGTGGCCATCGTCCCGGCCGAGAACATGTCGGCGCGGCCGGTGTTCTTCCCGGCGGCCATCGCCGCCCGCATGTCCTGCATCACCTGCACGCCGGTGAACATGTCCACTTGCGTGGTCACGCCGAACAGCAGCGGCAAGTCGAGATAGCGGAAGGCGTGCACGTGCGAATCGATCAGGCCCGGCAGCAGGGTGCGTCCGGCGCCGTCGACGATGCGCGCATCCTTCGGCGCCGCGCCGCGGTAGTCGGCGTTCTTGATGCTGCCGTCTTCGAACAGCACCGAGCGGCGCTCGTGCACGGCCTCGCCGTCGAAGACGCGTACGTCCTTGACCAATGTGGCGGCGGCGAGCGCGAAGGAACTGGTGGCAAGGCCCGCGCACAGCAGCAGGGTCTTCAGGGTGGTGGCTTTCATCGGTCTCTCCCGTTTTGGTGGTGTGAGACCAGTATGCGAAAGCCGGCGCTGCGGCAACAGAAGCAGCTGCCACCAATTTGGGGTGACAAATGTCAGGTACGCGGGCGCTGGCGCGCCAGGTGGCGATCAAGGGCGTTGGCGAAGTTTTGCCGGTCGGCCTGGCTGAAGGCCGATGGCCCGCCGGTGTCGACGCCGCTGCTGCGCAGTTCTTCCATGAAGGCGCGCATGGTCAACTGCTGGGCGATGGTGTCTTTCGTGTAGAAGTCGCCGCGGGGATTCAGGGCATGGCCGCCCTTCTCCAGCACCTGCGCGGCCAGCGGGATGTCGGCGGTGACGACCAGGTCGTTCGGCTGGACGCGCGCGACGATCTCGGCATCGGCCACGTCGAAGCCGCCCGGCACCTGCAAGGCGCGGATGAACTTCGAACCGGGCACGCGCAGCAACTGGTTGGCCACCAGGGTGACCTGGATCTGCGTGCGTTTGGCTACCCGGAACAGGATCTCCTTGATCACGCCCGGGCAGGCGTCGGCGTCGACCCATATCTGCATCAGCGGAGATTATCCCAGAGGTCGCCGGTGGGACTGATGCGCGGCGCGGCGACGCCGAAGTGTTGATACGCAGCCGGCGTGGCGATGCGTCCGCGCGGGGTGCGCTGCAAATAGCCTTGCTGGATCAGGTAGGGTTCGAGCACGTCCTCGATGGTGTCGGCCGCTTCGCCGATGGCCGCCGCCAGGTTGCCAATGCCGACCGGGCCGCCGTTGAACTTGAACAGCACCGCTTCCAGCAATTTGCGGTCCATGACGTCGAAGCCGACCGAGTCGACGTCGAGCATCTTGAGGGCGCGGTCGGCCATGTCCTTGGTGATCTCGCCGTTGCCCTTCACTTCCGCATAGTCGCGCACGCGGCGCAGCAGGCGGTTGGCGATACGCGGCGTGCCGCG
>DAMABW010000100.1:11370-12909 GCA_031999925.1 Massilia sp.
CGTGCCGCGTGCGCGCATCGCCACTTCGCGCGCGCCTTCGTCGTTGATCGGCGCTTCCAGCAGGTGGGCGCTGCGGGTGACGATCTTGGTCAGCTCGTCGACGTTATAGAACTCGAGGCGGGCGACGATGCCGAAGCGATCGCGCAGCGGGTTGGTCAGCATGCCCGCGCGCGTGGTGGCGCCGACCAGCGTGAACGGCTGCAGGTCGAGCTTCACCGAACGCGCGGCCGGGCCTTCGCCGATCACGATGTCGATCTGGTAGTCCTCGAGCGCCGGGTACAGGATTTCCTCGACCACCGGCGACAGGCGGTGGATCTCGTCGATGAACAGCACGTCGTTCGGCTCGAGGTTGGTGAGGATCGCGGCCAGGTCGCCCGGACGCTCCAGCACCGGGCCGGAAGTCTGGCGCAAATTCACGCCCATCTCGCGCGCGATGATGTGGGCGAGCGTGGTTTTACCCAGGCCCGGCGGGCCGAACAGCAGCGTGTGGTCGAGCGCTTCGCGGCGCTTGCGCGCGGCCGAGATGAAGATTTCGAGCTGGTCGCGGATCTTGGCCTGGCCGACGTATTCGTCCAGCTGTTTCGGGCGCAAGGCGCGTTCGATCGCCTCCTCGTTGGGCGAGGCCGGCGCCGCGTCGATGACCCGCTGCTCGGTGAAATTGTCGGTCTGGATGCTCATTGCTGATTTTCGTAAATCTGATTAGTTGCCAGGGCCTGCCCTGCATGGCAGGCCCGTTCCGCAGGCGCGCGGCATGCCGCACGAAACCCCCTGCTTCACCCCTTGGATAAGGCCTTTAATGCGAACTTGATGCCGTCCGAAACGCTCGCGCCTTCCGGCAGGTTCTTGGTCGCGACCAGCGCTTCCTTGTCAGAATACCCCAAAGCGATCAGCGCATTCATCACGTCGGCTTGCGTGTCGTCGCGTGGCGCACCGCCGCCGACGATGCCGATGTCGGCGCCCAGCTTGCCCTTCAGTTCCAGCAGCAGGCGTTCGGCGGTCTTCTTGCCGATGCCGGGGATCTTCACCAGGCGGCCGGACTCCTGCAGGGTCACGGCCTGGGCCAGGTCGGCCACCGACATGCCCGACAGGATGCCCAGCGCGGTGCGTGCACCGACGCCGGTAATCTTGATCAATTGGCGGAACAGGGCGCGCTCGCTGGCCGTGCCGAAGCCGAACAGCAGGTGGGCATCCTCGCGGATCGCCTGGTGCGTGAACAGGACCACGCGCTCGCCGGTGTGCGGCAGGTTGTAATAGGTGCTCATCGGCACATCGACTTCGTAGCCGACGCCGTTGCAGTCCACCAGCAATTGCGGCGGCACTTTTTCGAGCAGGATTCCGGAGATGCGACCAATCATGTTGGACCTTGTTTATTGTAGGGATGCGTGCGTTAGACGAGGCGGCCGCGTTTCATGCGCAGGCCGGTCAGTTGCGGACCGATCGAGCCGATCAGCGCCAGCGTATCGTGGGTGTTCGCATGGCAGATTGCCACGCCGAGCGCATCGGCCGCGTCCGAACCGGGCAAACCGGGCAGCGTCAGCA
>DAMABW010000101.1:0-12426 GCA_031999925.1 Massilia sp.
CGAACGCACCCGAAACCGACCGCTGGTGGGGCACGCTGAACAAGGCCGGCTACCAGATCGAAGTGCCGAAGAACTGGAACGGCATGCTGGTCATGTACGCCCACGGCTATGCCGGCACCGGTTCCAACCTGTCGGTCTCGCCGCCGGCGCTGCGGCGCCACCTGATCAGCCAGGGCTATGCCTGGGCCGCGTCGAGCTACAGCACCAACTACTACGACGTGCGCGCCGGCGTCGAGGACACCAATGCCCTGGCCCTGGCCTTCAAGGACATCGCGACGAAAAACGGCCGCACCCTGAACGCGCCGACCAAGACCTACATCATCGGCGTGTCGATGGGCGGCCACGTGACGGCAGCGGCCGTCGATGAAGAAAACATCGCCACCGCCAACAACAAGATCCGCTACGCCGGCGCGGTGCCGATGTGCGGCGTGCTGGGCGACACCGAACTGTACGACTACTTCGCCGCCTACCAGACCGCGGCCATGGTCGAAGCCGGCATGCCGGCCACCGACTGGCCGCCATCGAACTGGGCCACGATCGGACCGCAGGTGCAGGCAAAGCTGTTCTCGAGCTTCCCGGGCGGCAGCACGCCGACCGCGCAAGCCGTGCCGACCGCCCAGGGCATGCGCCTGAAGCAGATCGTCGCCAACCTGAGCGGCGGCCCGCGCCCGCTGTTCGACTACGCGTATTCGGGTTCCTACCAGGCCACCGTCTGGGGCACCTTCGGGCGCGACGGCAAGATGCAGGGCATCCTGAACGAGGACGTGGTCACGACCAAGGACATCACCTTCCAGCTCGACGCCGATCCGGCCCTGAGCGCGGAAGAAGTGGCCTATAACGCGAGCATTTTCCGCGTACCGTCGGTGATCGATGCCAACCGCCTGCGCCGCGACGGCCTGCGCTGGATTCCGAAGACGAACGCGCAGATCAAGGTGCCGGTCGTGACCATCCACACCCTGGGCGACTTGTACGTGCCGTTCAAGATGGAGCAGATCTATAAACGCCGCGCCGACGCGCTCGGCACCTCGAACCTGCTGGTCCAGCGCGCCATCCGCGGCATCGCCCACTGCGACTTCACCATCGCCGAACAGGCCTCGGCCTTCGACGCGATGATCAAGTGGGAACAGCAGGGCGTGAAGCCGGAAGGCGACGATGTGCTGACGCCATCGGTGGTGGCCGATCCGCAGTACGGCTGCAAGTTCACGAACAACACGCCGTCGGAAGGCGACAGCAGCAATCTGCTGGCGGTGCGGGCATCGCTGCCGCAGTGCACGCCGCGTTGAGTTGAGGTCTTGATGTGCGAACGCCAGCCTGGGGGCTGGCGTTTTTTTTGAGATCGGAGTCGGGAAACGTCGCGGCCCAGCGCCATTATCGGATGCGATACAGCGACCCGTAAGGTGGGCACCCCGTGCCCACGCGGTTACGTGCGTGTCCGTTTTGCGTTGGCGCCGAGGTAACGCCCACAAACATCAAGCGAAGCCCGTATCGCGGCCATTGCATGCATCGCGAGCGACACGCAACAGCCAACGTAGAAAGCATGCGCACGTAACCGCGTGGGCACTTCGTCTGTGAGGCCCCCGGCCTCACAGACCCCACCGTACGTCAACGCAAACGTTCAAACGACGCCGCTATCTCATCACTTACTTCCCCACCACCTTCACCTGCTTCACATCCAGCGTCGATTCGCCAAACGTCTCCTTGTCGAACTCCCCGGTCAATTCCACCACCGTGTTCTGGTCGACATTCACGCCCTGCGGGAAATACTTGGCATCGATCTCCACCGTGATCTTGCCGCTGGCATCGGTGAACTCGTAATCCTCGCCGCCCTTGTGGCTGGTGAGCTTGCCCTGCAGGCGCACGTACTGGTCGTCCTTGCCATTGTCGAGCAGCTGCTTCGCCGTCATCATCGGCGCGCTCGACGGGCCGGTGTAGCCGGTCGCTGCGGCAGGCTTGGCCGACGGACCAGTGTAGTTGCCCGGCTGGGCGATGGCGACGGCCGAGCCGGCGATCAGGGCGGTGATGCAGGAAAGTTGGATCAGGCGTTTCATGGTCGGTCCTCCGTTGGTTGATGTTCACGCTGCCGTTCGCGGCAGGCACAGACGCATTACACGATTCGGACATTAATCGGATCTTAAGGCGCCGATCTCAAGCTGCCGGCAGGTCGATCGTCACGCCCAAGCCGCGCCCTTCCAGGCCGGGACCAAAACCGAGCGCGATGCCATGCAACTCGGCGATCCTGCGTACGATCGACAATCCCAGCCCACTGCCGCCCTGTCCCTGCCCCAGCACCCGGAAGAAACGCTCGCCCAGGCGCGCACGATTCGCGTCGTCCACGCCGGGGCCGTTATCGCGCACGGCGATGCGCTCGCACCCTTCATACCGGTTAGCCGATATCTCGACCCGGCTGCCATCCGGACAGTAGCGCAGCGCGTTCTCGACCAGGTTGCGCAGCATGATTTCCAGCATGCGCGGATCGGCCTGCACGGTCTCGAGATCGCAGTGCAAGGCCAGCGTGATGCCACGCCGTGCGGCTTCCGGCGCATGCAGGGCCAGCACGCCTTCCAGCAAGGGCGCGAGCAGCACCTGCTGGCGTACCAGCTGCTCGCGCGCCAGCGGATCGAGCCGCGCCAGCGTCAATAAACTGTCGACCAGCGCCGTCAGCCGTGCGATGTCCTGGCGCAGCTTTAGGAAGGGCGCCGCCATCTCCGGGTGCTGGCGCCCGAGCAGCTGCACATGCATATGCAGCCCGGCCAGCGGCGTGCGCAGTTCGTGCGCGGCGTCGGCGGTGAAGCGGCGCTCGGCCTGCAATGCCGCATCGAGCCGCGCCAGCACGCCGTTCAGCGCGCCCACGATGGGCAGCAGCTCGCGCGGCTGGCCTTCCAGCGCCACCTGGGCCAGGTCGCTCGGGCTCTTGGCGGCGATCTCGTTCGCCGTGCGGCGCAGGGGTTTGAGTACCCGGCCGATCAGCAGCCAGCACACCAATGCCAGCAGCAGCAGGATGCCGGCCACCGGTAGCCACAACGATTCGGCCAGTTCCTCCAGGATGTCGAAACGCTTGTCGTGGCGCTGGCCGACCTGCACCTCGAAGCGCCCCGCCTCGTCGCGCACCACGAACACGCGCCAGCGCCGGCCATCGACCTTCGGGTCGGCAAAGCCCTCATCGTCGTCGAAGCCCGCCACAAAGGCTCGCCGCGGTGCGCCCTCGGTACGCTGGATGACCCGGCCTTCCTGCACGATCTGATATTGCATGTCCACTTTGCGCACCTCGCGCGTCGGCGGGCGCGCCGGCAGGCCGCGTGTGTGCCAGTCAGTGGTGGCGGACAGGATCATGTAGCCGGCTTCCTCCAGCGCGTCGTCGAAGACCTCATTGGTTTCGTGCCAGGCGATCACGGTAACGATGACCAGGCTGGCCAGCCACAGCGCCACGCTGGCCGACACGATGGCCAGCACCAGGCGGCGGCGCAGCGAAGGCGGCCTCGATGCGGGGGCGTCAGTTGTCATCGTGCCTCAGGCGGTAACCGAGTCCGCGCACGGTGACGATGCTGTCGCTCCCCAGCTTCTTGCGCAGGTTGTGGATATACACCTCGATGGCATTGCTCTCGACCTCGTCGCCCCAGCCGTACAGGCTTTCCTCGATCTGGGCGCGGGTGACGATGCCGTTCTTGCGCAGCAGGAGTGCGTGCAGCACGTGGTACTCGCGCGCGGTGAGGGCCACCGGCTGGCCGGCCAGGCTGGCCTGCTTGGTGTCGGGGTCGAGCCCGATGGCGCCATGGGTCAAGGCGTTGCTGGCCTGGCTGGCGCCGCGCCGGGCGGCGGCCCGGATACGCGCCGACATCTCTTCGAGTTCGAAGGGTTTCACCAGGTAGTCGTCGGCGCCCAGGTCCAGCCCTTCGACCCGATCGGCCAGGGCATTGAAGGCGGTGATCAGGATCACGGGCACGGCGTTGCCGGCCGCGCGCAAGCGCGCCAGCAGCGCGTCGCCGGAGAGGCCCGGCAGGCCGCGGTCGAGCAACACGCAGTCGTAGTGGTGGGTCTTCAGGGCGGTATCGGCCGAGTCGCCGCGCTCGACCCAGTCGACCGCATGGCCGTCCAGGCGCAGCCAGGACTGGATGGTGTCGCCGAGGGAGGTGTCGTCTTCAACTAACAGGATGCGCATGGGGGTCGAGGCTAGGCTGGATCGATGAAGCGAAACTTAAGGCGCAGCCGATCAGTCCGGATCCGCGTCGGTTTTCTTTACAAAAGGCAATCGACGCGAATCGTCAATACGGCAAGCAATTGTTTTTAAATAGTAATTTTTGATGGCACGAGCATTGCTTATACGATAACACCACAAATCATAAAGGGATGTTCATCATGCGCTTTCCATTTTCCCGTACGCTGAAACTCGCCGCAGCCAGCCTGGCCTTCGTGTCCCAGGCTGTCCTGGCTGCGCCCGTCGATTTCTCGGGTGAGCTGACCAGTTCCGATCCTGTCTTCAACCGGCCTTTCACCACCTTCGCCCTGAGCGGCGTGGGCACGGCCGCGTCTTACGACGTTTTCAATTTCCACGTGACCGCCGCTGGCGTGTACTCCATGCAGACGCTCTCCGCCAGCTTCGCCGGCGGCGACACCTTTCTGGCCCTGTATGCGAACGCCTTCGATGCGTCGTCGCCACTGACAAATCTGCTGAACGTCGACGATGATGCTGGTGTCGGCGCCCTCTCGCTGATCAACCAGGCGCTGCAAGCCGACATCCGGTATTTCCTGGTCGTGACCTCGTATAGCAATGCCCAGTTCGGCAACTACACCGGCCGTTTCGATACCGTCAGCGGTGGCGGCCAGGTGGTCCTGGGCGATGCCGCCAGCGACGTGCCGGAACCGGCCACCCTGGCCCTGTTGCCGCTGGCCTTGCTGGGCATGGGCATGGCGCGCCGCCGCCAGCGCGGTTGATCCGCCATCTGGTCCACACGATGGGCGGCGCTGGCCGCCCATTTTCTTTGGCGCCCACCCAGCTTGACATCCTGCTTGCGCGAACTAGGCTGAAAGCATCGACTATCCGGGCATGACCAACCGCGATTGTCAGTGGACAGCCGAATGTCAGGGAGAGCTGTCATGAACGCACAAGACAACAAACAGCTGGTCATGGAGTGCTACCAGCTTTTCTCAAAGGCGACATCCGCAGCCTGCTCGATCGCTGCGACGACAACGCCGACTGGGTCGAACGCGACTCGGACTGCATTCCGTTTGCCGGCACCTACCACGGCAAGGCCGAGATCGCCGACTTCTTCACGAAGCTGGCCAACGGCGCCGAAGCGCTCAGCTTCACGACCCGGGAATTCATTGCCGAGGGCGACAAGGTGGTGGTCGTGGGCGAAGCAACCTGGCTGGCCAAGCCGACCGGCCGCAGCTTCGACAGCCCCTGGGTGCACGTGCTGACAGTGCGCAACGGCAAGATCGCACGCTTCGAGGCCTACAACGACACCGCGCCCGCCGAGCGCGCCTTCCGCACGGACCTGCCTGCGCAGGCATCCATGGCAACGCCGATGCGTCATTGAAGCCGCCGCCGCAAGCCGGACCGTCAGGCTTTCTTGAGCGCGTCCGGTTTGTGCGCCGCCTCGGCCCCGGTCTTGTCGCTGACCACCAGGTATTCCGGATTCTCTTTCGAGGCCGCCACCTCGTGGCCCTTGATGGTGGTGTGCGCGGTTAGCTTCTTCTTGACCGTGCCATGTACCGTCCCCTGCGACGATTCCCAGGTCACCTTGTCGCCGGCCTTGAAGGCATTGCTCATGATTGAACTCCGTAGATGGTCGATGAGCGCCATTTGACCATAGCCGCGCAGAATTTCCGCACGTTACGGAACAGCCGGGCAACGCACCGTGACGGGCGCGGGTATGCTGGGGCATCCGAACAACGCTGCGCTCTCCTGCCTTGAATCGTCCGTCCACCACGCACCTGCTGCACACCGCCCTGCTGTCCTGCGCCCTGCCCTGGGCCGGCGCCGCATGGGCACAGAACGATGCGCGCGTGGTGGCCGGCATCAACGCCTACCGTGCGGCGCCCGCATCCTGCCCCGGCGCGCTTCCTGCGCCTGCGCCGGCCCTGGCGGCGCAGGCGGCGCTGGCGCGGGTGCGCCTCGGACCAGGCACGTTTCCGGAATGGGCGCTCGAACAGGCCGGCTACCATACCGACAAGGCCGAGGTGATCCACATCGGCGGCGCGCCCGACGCCGATGCCGTGCTCGAGCTGCTGCGCAAGCAGTACTGCCGCAGCCTGCTCGATGCCGCCTTCACCGACGTCGGCGTGGCGAGAAGCGGCAACGCGTGGACGATCGTGCTGGCGCGGCCGACGCCGCCGCTGGTGCTGCCGGCGCAGGACGAAGCCGGCCGCATCATCCTGGGCCTGGTGAATGCGGCGCGGGCGCAGGCGCGCAACTGCGGCACCCAGTATTTCGGCCCCGCGCCGCCGGTGGCCTGGAATGCGCAACTGGCGCAGGCGGCGCTGGCGCACAGCAGCGACATGGCCACCCACCGCCGGTTCAGCCACCAGGGTTCGGACGGCAGCGAAGCAGCGCAACGCGCCACCCGCGCCGGCTACAGCTGGCGCCACATCGGAGAAAACATCGCGGCGGGACAGACCTCGCCGCAGGAAGCGGTACAGGGCTGGATCGACAGCCCCGGGCATTGCGCCAACCTGATGAATCCGCAGTTCCGCGAGATGGGGGCGGGATATGCGGTGAGCCATGTGCGGTTTCCGGGGTTTCCGTATTGGACCCAGGTGTTTGCGATGCCGTAATCAGCCGGTGGCCTCGACCATACCGTGGGCCAACGCATATTCGTAGGGGGGACGGGTCTCCCGTCCACGCGTCCAACCCGAGCATGCTTCGGCCGGGCACCATGAAAAAAGGAGCGCCGCAGCGCTCCTTCTCATCAAGCCAATCGGCCTGCGATTACCAGAAAATCACCCGCTCTTCCGGCGACAGGTACATCTTGTCGCCCGGCTTCGCGTCGTACGCTTCGTAGAAGCCCGGGTGGTTGCGCAGGCTGCCGTTCACGCGGAATTCAGACGGCGAGTGCGGGTCCGATTTCACTTGCGCGATCAGGGCGGCGTCGCGCGCCTTGCCGCGGCGAGCCTGGGCCAGGCCCATGAACAGGCGCTGCTCGGCGGTGAAGCCGTCGATCACCGGGGCTGGCTTGCCGCCCAGCGAAATCTTGTAGGCGCGGCTGGCCATGATGGCGCCGGCGTTGTCTGCGATGTTCTCGCCCAGCGTCAGCTCGCCATTCAAATGGTAGCCCTGCACCGGGCTGTAGCCGGCGTACTGCGCCACCAGCACCTTGCCGCGCGCGGCAAACTTCTCGCCGTCTTCCTTCGTCCACCAGTTGCGCAGATTGCCGTCGCCGTCGAACTGCGAACCCTTGTCGTCGAAGGCGTGGCTGATCTCGTGGCCGATCGAGATGCCGACCGCGCCGTAGTTCACCGCCGGTTCGGCGTTCGCATCGTACAGCGGGGCCTGCAGGCGCGCCGCCGGGAACACGACCTCGTTCATGCTCGGGCTGTAGTAGGCGTTCACGGTTTGCGGGCTCATGCTCCAGGCCAGGCGGTCCACCGGTTTGCCCAGCTTGTCGATGCCGAACTGGTGGCCGAACTCGCGCGAGCGCATCACGTTGCCGACCACGTCGCCGCGCACGATGTTCAGGGACGAATAATCGCGCCACTTTTCAGGGTAGCCGATCTTGGCGTTCATCTTGGAGAGCTTGATCTGCGCCTGCTTCTTGGTCTCGGGGCTCATCCAGTCGAGCGTCTCGATGCCTTCCTTGAAGGCGAGGATGAAGTTCTTCACCATCGCCTCGACCTGCGCCTTGCGCTCGGCCGGGAAGTGGCGCTCCACGTAGGCCTTGCCCACCACTTCGCTCAGCTCGCGGTTGACCAGGGCGATCGCACGCTTGTTCAGCGGACGGTTTTCCTTGGTGCCCGACAGCACGGTGCCGCGGAAGGCGAAGCTCTCGTCCACGAAAGGCTGCGACAGATAAGGCGCGTAGGCGCTGATCAGATGGAAAGCGTAATACGATTTCCAGGTATCGACCGGGGTCGCGGCGATGATCTTGTCCAGGCCAGCCAGGTAGCTCGGCTGGCTGACGATCAGCGAATCGACCTTGCCGGCCACGCCGACGTCCTTCATCCAGGTGGTCCAGTCGAAGCCCGGCATCAGGTCCTTCAGTTGGGCGAAGCTCATCTTGTTGTAGCGCTTGACCGGGTCGCGGTTCTCGACGGCGCTCCACTGCGCCTTGGCGATCTCGGTTTCCAGGGCCACAATCTTCGCGGCCTCGGCGGCGGCATCCTTGTGGCCGGCCAGGGTCAGCATCTTTTCAACGTGGGTCTGGTACTTGGCGCGGAAGTCCTTCATGCGCGCTTCGTCGGCGAGGTAGTAGTCGCGGTTCGGCAGGCCCAGGCCCGACTGACCGACGCTGACCACGTAGCGGGTCGAATCCTTGCTGTCCTGGCCGACGTACATGCCGAGCGGCGCCTCGCCGCCGATGCGCTCCATGTGGGCCGACAGCGCCGCGATGCCGCGCTTGTCCTTCAGGGCGGCGATGCGCGCCAGTTCGGCCTTCAATGGCGTGAGGCCGAGCTGATTGCGACGCGCCTCGTCGACGTAGCTGGTGTAGTAGTCGCCCATCTTCTGCGCGTTCGAGCCCTTGGCGGCCTTGGTGTCGGCGGCGGCTTCCTCGATGATGCTGCGGATCTGGTTCTCGACGTTTTCCTGGGCCACGCTGAAGGCGCTCCAGCTGGAACGGTCCGACGGAATGTCGACGGTTTCCAGCCACTTGCCCTGGGTGTGGCGGAAGAAGTCGTCCTGCGCGCGCACGCTGGCGTCCATCGCGGCCTTGTCGACGCCCGATACCGCGGCGGCTGCGGCGGTAGCAGCCACTGAGGGTGCGCTGGTGGCCGCAGGGGTGGCTGCCGCGTCATGCGCGCCGGCGTGGGCGGTGACGGCGAACAGCCCCGCGATCAGGGTGCTGCACAGGGTAGGCTTCATGTGTTTCTCCGTTATACGAATGATCAAGACCGGAGGATGCTAATCGATAAAGCCGAGCAATGCCAAGTAGAACAGCCAGCTTCGCATATGCATGTGCGTTTTGCAGACAGCCTGTAAGTACGGGGCGTATGCAAAATAATGAACGCCTGGTCGGCGCCGTTGTCGCATTCGTGCCAAGCATATGCCGGGGCTGCATTTGTATATTTCGCTATTGCACGTTTTCTAAGCCATAATGGGTAACATTTCCATGACTGGCCGCCCCGATGCGCCCTCTTCCCCGTCACCTGCCGGATTGCGCCGCGGCGCCGACAGCCTGCCTTGCGGGCCGATGCGGGGCTGCGCGATGAAGACGACCTCGCGCGTCTCGCGCCTGTACGAGGTGATGGACCTGATGCTCGACTCGGTGGGCGACCCGCTGGCGTTGAAGAACCTGGCGGCGTCGGCCAGTTACTCCTCCTTCCACTTCGACCGCATCTTCCGCGAACTGACCGGCTTCTCGGCCGTCGAGTACCAGCGCAAGCGCCGCCTGCGCCGCGCCGCCCACCTGCTGCGCCACGAGCCCGACGTGCCGGTGCTGCACATCGCCCAGGATTGCGGCTTCCCGTCGAACGCGGCCTTTGCCAAGGCCTTCAAGCAGCAGTTCGCGATGTCGGCCAAGGCCTGGCGCGAAGGCGGCTGGCGCACCTACATGGACCAGCAGGTCGGACGCGAGAGCGACGTCAGCTTCTTCGTCGCCGAACCGGGTAACCTGGACGTGATCCTGGCGCCCTACTGCCCGCCCGAACCCGGCAGCGTGGCCGCGCGCATCCGCGTCCAGGCCCTGCCGGCCGTCACGCTGCGCTACCAGCGTTTCTTCGGCCAGTCCGGCGCGGCGCTGTCGATCGCCTGCAACAACTTCATCTGCGAACGCGAGAGCAATGGCGACGTGACGCGGGCGGCCGCCTGGTATGGCGTGTTCGACGAAGATCCGGGGTTTACCGGCGAGCGCGAATACTGCTACGACTTCGGTTTCGGCGGCGATGCCAGGCCCGATCCGACGCTCGGCTTGCGTGTGCTACCGGCGGGTTCGTATGCCATCCTCGACTTTTGCGGCGACTGGCCGCGTTTTCGCTTCATGTATGAGGACTGGCTGGACAAACAGGCGTTCTGGCGCTTGGACAGCACGCGGCCGCATATCCAGAAAGTCGAGCGCGATGGCGCGGGCAAATGGCAAGGGTGGCTCGCCTTGCCGGTTAAGAAACGCTAAGGCGCACGTTCACAAGACTAGGTCTGAGGCGCCCTAATTCGTTAAGGCAAGCGAGCAACAGACGTTTGCGATGCCCAATACTCGTCCACTTGTCGCGCAGATTTTTGTTGGCGCTCTTTGTGCCAAGCAGGTAGCACTTTATGCACGTACACATGCGCATACTTGCGATGGCTGGTCGAGGAAGCAAGCAACTTAGCTTCGGCGCTGGTCAAAATTTTCAGGTTCTGTAAGCCTCGGGCGATTTTCCGATCTGATGGTGCATACCTGTCGCCCTTCTCAACAGCAAGCCCACACATGGCTGTGTGGATACCGATCCCCCGCATCGAGTCGGATTTAACCGCGTCCAGGTAAAGCACCAGCATTTCGACGAGCTCCTCGCTGCTTACCACCGTTGGGTCATCAGGTAACTTCCCAATTGCTTCAATCAGCGAAGTACATACTGCAGGTGTCGGGAAAGCGATGTTCAACTTGGCAGCCATGAGGTTATAAATGCGCACAACATGGTTGAGTTGTTCCTTCGACGCGTCATGCAGTCGGTAGTCGAGAGTTTCTGTCCAGATCGAGCGGCGAAAAGGAGAAAGGCCAAACCCAGCAGCGCCTGCGTCGTCGGTAGTGTCGTGCATGGCGTCTCCATCAGAATAGGGGAATCGATCTCGCGTCTATGTACGATACAGTATGCGTCAAACACATATAGAACTGTCAAGCGCCTTCGAGCGAGTCTCGATTTGTCGCTGCCTGTTGCTTAGTTTTGGACTGTTTCCGGCTCTAGCCGCACGAAGCGCGTTAAGACCAGCACCGGCACCGCGCACACCAGCACCCACAGGAAGAAGTGGCGATAACCCAGCTCCTGCTGGATGTCGCCGCTGATCATCTTGAATAGCACGAAGCCCAGTTGCATGAAGCCGCTGCCCAGCGCGTAGTGCGCCGTTTGATAGGGGCCGCTGGCGATCACCTGCATGATGAACAGGATGATGCCGACAAAGCCGAAGCCGTAGCCGAACATCTCCACGCCGAGCGCGGTGGCGATCAGCGTCAGGGAATCGGGCTGCGCCGCGCTCAGGTACCAGAAGACCAGGTTCGGCAAATTCATCGCCAGGATCAGGAACGGCATCGCGCGCTTCAAACCCAGCCATGACGTGAAGTAGCCGCCCGCGATGCTTCCCACCAAAAAGGCGACCGTGCCGGCGGTGCCGTACACCGCCCCGACTTCGGCCGTGCTCAGGCCCAGGCCGCCGACGGCGCGGGCGTCGCGCAGGAACAGCGGGCCGATGGTCTGGATCTGGCCCTCGCTGGCGCGGAACAGGATGATGAACAGGATGCCGAGCCAGATGCCCTTCTTCGCAAAGAATGCACGGATCACGTCGACCAGCGTGGCCGCGATGCTGCCCAGCGAATCGGTCTGCGCGGTGCGTACCGTGAGCGTGCCCGGCAGCGCAATGGCGTGATACGACCCCAGCGCCACCAGTGCGGCGCCGAGCAATGCAAACACCACGGTCCAGGCAGGCGCGATGCCGATGCGCTTTTCCAGGTAGCCGGCCAGGATCACCAGCCCGCCCAGCGACAGGAATTTCGCCGCATTGAAAAAGGCGCCCTGCCAGCCGGCGTAGGCGGCCTGCTGTTTGGCGCTCAGGCTGGCGATGTACAAGCCGTCGGCCGCGATGTCGTGGGTGGCCGATGCCAGCGACACCACCGCCAGCAGCGCAATCGACAACGCGAACCAGCTCGGGAACTGCAAGGCCAGCGCCACCGTCGCCAGGCTGGCGCCGCCGATCAGCTGGAAGACGACGACCGCACGCTTCTTGCTGCGCGCCAGCTCCAGGAAAGGACTCCACAGCGCCTTGAACACCCAGGCAAAGCCCAGCAGCCCGGTCCAGCGCGCGATCTGCTCGTTCGGTACGCCCATGCTCTTGAACATCAGGCCGGCGATCAGCGCCACCGCATAAAACGGCAAGCCCTGCGCCAGGTACAGGGTCGGTACCCAGGCCAGCGGATGGCGCGCGGCGGGTGGCCTCGTCATGCCGACAGCGGCGGCGGCGGTGGAAACCTCATGCATCGGATGCGTCCTTCAGGGCGATGGTGGCAACGCGGCTGCTGCGTCCACGCGTGTCGAAACTGGCGATGCCCAATATACGCGCATCGCTGGAAATACCCAGCGGTTCCGTGTAGC
>DAMABW010000102.1:0-12408 GCA_031999925.1 Massilia sp.
CCAGGAACTTCGCCTTCTCGACGCCGCGGATATCGCACTGGGTGCTGGCATGGAGCTGGATCGGCGGGAGGTCGAGTTCGAGCAAGCCCATGTCCTGGATGATCAGCGCATCGACGCCGGCCTCGTACAGCTGCCAGACCTGCTTGCGCGCGAGATCGAGCTCGGCGTCGTGCATGATCGTGTTCATCGTGACGAAGATGCGGGCGCGGTAGCGGTGAGCGAATTGGACCAGGCTGGCGAGATCTTCGAGGGAGTTGCTGGCATTGTGACGGGCGCCGAATGCGGGGCCGCCGATGTAGACGGCGTCGGCGCCGTGCAGGATGGCCTCGCGGCCGATCTCGGCGGTTTTGGCGGGCGACAGCAATTCGAGCTGGTGGTCTAGTAGAGACATGGCGCGTTCCTCGTCGACGGAGCCTTGGAGTATAGCTTTGAAGGCAATGCATGTCACGAGCGAGGCTGCCGAAGCGGGTTCTTATATCTAACGAAAAAACTCACTCCCACTCGATGATTAATAGCAGCGCAGCCGAGGAGAACCTGCGATTCATCCGCCACCCGAACCGCCACCGCCGCTCGCCCCACCGCCGCCCTGTCCCGCGCCGCTCTGTCCGGCTCCGCTTGCCTGTCCGCTCGGCGCGGTCTGCAAACCCGCAGGAGGCAAGGACGCCGCCGAGCCCCCACCGCTCCCGCCCTGGCCCTGGCTGACCAGGCCGGCCGGCATGCCGCCGCTACTGCCCGCGTCGCCCGCGGCACTGTCCGGCGACATCGCGCCGGCGCTTCCGCCACTGCTCGCCGCCGGGCTGCTGCCGCTGTTCGCAACCGGCCCGCTGCCGGCCGCATAGCCCGTGGCAAGCTCGGCGTGGATTGGAATGGTCTGTCCCTTGGGCTCATCGTCGAGAGGATCGGAGCATGCCGCCAGCATGGCAGCGAGAGCCGTGAGAGATGCGGCGATACGATAGGTCATGAGTTCTCCTTTGTGTGCGCTCCAGGCATCGGTGCCACCCGCCACCCGCCATCGAGCGCTTTCTGCAGCGCGATCCAGTCGACCGTGACCTGCGCCCTGGCGTTGACGGCAAGCGTCTCGGCATCGGCCAGGTCGCGCTCGGCCGTGAGCACGTCGAGCAGCCCGACCAGTCCGGCGCGGTATTGTTCGTCGAGGACGGCACGCGCCTTGCGGCGCCGCTCGACGGTACGCTCGGCGAGCTCGCTCCGGCGGGCATTGCGCCCCAAGGCCGCCAGCCCCTCCTCCACCTCGCGGAACGCGCCCAGCACGGTCCGGCGATAGCGCGCCGCCGCCTCGTCGACCCGTCCGCGCTGGAGCTCGACCTCGCCGCGGCGCCGTCCACCGTCGATTATCGGCGCCGTCAGGTTGGCGGTCAGCCGGAAGAACCGGCTCGACCAGTCGAACAGGCTACTGACCGTGTCGGCCTGGACGCCTCCCGCGCCGCTGAGCGACAGTTTGGGATACAGGTCGCGCACCGCGCCGGCCTCGAAGTGGGTGGCAGCCGCGAGCTGCCGCTCGGCCATGCGCAGGTCGGGACGGCGCAGCAGCAGTTCCGCCGGCATGCCGGCGGCAACCGGCGTGTGCGCCGCCGGGATGGGACGCACCGGCGCCAGCGTGGCCGCCAGCGCGGACGGCTCGCGTCCGGCCAGCACCGCCAGCCGCTGGCGCGCCTGCAATTCGAGCAGCTCGAGCTGCGGCAGCGCCGTCTCGACCGCCAGCACCTGCGCGTCGGTGCGCGCGGTGTCCGCCTCGGTGACAAGACCGGCGCGTTCCTGCTCGCGCGCCAGCGCCTGAGTGCGGCGCGCGGTGGCGAGCGTCGAGCGGGTCAGGGCCAGCCGCGCCTGTACCTCGCGCACGACCAGATAGTCCCGCGCGACTTCGGCGGCGATACTGGTGCGGACGTCCTCCACCCCGAAGACCGCGGCCTCGACCTCGGCATCGGAGGCGTTGACTTTGGCGCGCGTGGCGCCGAACAAATCCACTTCCCAGGCGACGTCGAAACTGGCCTGGAAAAAGTTGATCGCGGCGCCGCCCGCGCCCATCTGACTGGCGTCGAAGCCGCCGCCCTGCTGGCCGCCGCCTTGCTGCCCTCCCCCTTGCTGCCATCCCCCTTGCTGCCCTCCCCCTTGCTGGCCGCCGCCCTGCCCGCCGCCCTCCTGCCCGCCTTGCCCCTGCTGGCCGCCACCCTGGCCGAAACCCAGGTCGATGTTCTCGCTGAAGGACTGGCGCTGGGCCAGCCCGGCCGCACTGACGCTCGGCAGCCCATCGGCGCGCACGATCCGGCGCTGGGCGCGCGCCTGCCGCAGCCGGGCGGCGGCGATATCGAGGTCGGGGTTGTGAGCGAGGGTGTCCGCGACGAGCGCGTCCAGCGTCGGGTCGCCGAGCTGGGTCCACCATGTTTCGAGGGCTGCCGCCTGCACGGCAGCCGGCAAGGGCGCGTTGACGAATCCCTTGTCGAGCATGGGCTGGGGCGGCGGCCCGGCATAGTGAGGGCCGGTGGCGCAGGCTGCAAGGCTAGCCGCGCAAGCCACCAGTACCGCCGGCAGCGCGCCGCTAATAAAGCGATTGTGTTTCATCCCTGGTCCTCCGGTCCGGGTTTGCCCTTCAAGAACAGGAGCAGCGGCAGGCAGCACAGCGCGATCACCGCCAGCGTGAAGAACACGGACTGGAACGACAGCACCGAGGCCTGCGAATTGATGACCTGATCGAACGCGCCGAGCGAGCCATACTGGTCGAGCGCTTGCCGGTATTCGTCGCGATACGGCGAGGCGTAGGGCACGAGGTCTTCGCGGAACGACTGGCGGCCGCGTTCGAGCAACGTGATGCCGACCGCGGTCCCGACCGAGCCCCCGAGGTTCACGGCCATCGCATTGAACGCGCCGACCTGCTCGCGCAGATGGCCCGGCACGCCGATGAACGAGTGGCTCTGGAGCGGCGAATAGATGACCGCGATCCCGATCGACTGCGCCATGCTGATCAAGGCAACCTGCCAGAACGCCATGTCGGGGTAGATTTTCGAACTCAGGTACATGCCGAAGGCTACGGCCACGAAACCGATGCCGACCAGGGTGCGCGTCGCCACCTTGCCGGTCAGCTGGCCGACGAACATCAGGAGCACGAACACCGACAGGCCACCGAGTCCGTTGACCATCCCGGCCAGCGTGGACGTGTAGCCGAATTCCTGTTGCAGCAGCAGGGGGAAGATCGTCGGCGCGCCGAACAGGATCGTTCCGGTTACGAACAGCAGGACCGAGGCAATCGCGGGATTGCGGTTGTTGAAGAGGCGGAAATCCAGCACCGGATCGCGCGCCAGCAGTTCCCACAGCGGCAGCAGCGCCAGCAGGAGGCAGCCGGCAAGCGTGGCCCAGAGTATCGTCGACGAGCCGAACCAGTCCTCGGTCTGCCCCTTGTCCAGCACATAGGAGACGAGCGCCAGGCCGCCTGCGGCCAGCAGGAAGCCGAACCAGTCGAGCCGGATACCCTTGGCGCGGCGCTTGCGCGTTTCTTCCCGCACCGCCGGCGGATCCTGGAGCAGCATGGTGCAGGCGATCACCGCGGCGATGCCGACCGGGACGTTCAGCAGAAAGATCCAGTTCCAGCTGTAGTTCTCCGTCACCCAGCCGCCGTAGATCGGGCCGAAGGTCGGTCCGACCACGACCGCCATGCCGTAGATCGCAAAGCCGAGGCCACGCTTTTCGGGCGGGAGCGAGTCGGCGATCAGCGAACTTTCGCTCGCCGCGTTGCCCGCCGCGGCGGCGCCCTGGAGGATGCGGAAGACGATCAGGCTCTCCATGTTCCAGGCGATCGAACAGAGAAACGAGGCCAGCGTGAACAGCGCCACGCAGGTGATGTAGAAACGCTTGCGTCCGAAATACACGGCCGCCCAGCCCGACAGCGGCAGGGTCGCGGCCTGCGCGACGAGGTAGGCGGTGAGAATCGTGTCCGCCTCCTCCGGCGCCGAGCCGAGGTTGCCGGCAATGGTGCGCAGGCCGATCGCGATACCGGTGGTATTTGCCACCTCGAACAGCGTGCCGAAGCTCACCAGCACCGCCACCACCAGCGGCGGCACCCCGGGCTTGTTGGCGGCGCGCGGCAGGGCCGATGCGCTCACTCCATCACCTTCACCGCGGCATTCACGGACAGGCCGGGAACGACATCCGCGCGCGACGGAAAGTTGCGGAACGCGTCCTCGCGGAAGCGTATCCTGACCGGTACCCGCTGTACCGTCTTGACCCAGTTACCGGTCGCGTTCTGCGGCGGCAGCGCCGAGAATTGCGCGCCCGAACCGGCCTGGAAACTCTCGACAACGCCCTGCAGCGGGTAGTCGCTCCAGGCCTCGATCTCCAGCTCGACCGGCTGGCCGGGGCGCATCAGGCGCAACTGGTCTTCCTTGAAATTCGCCTCGACCCAGCGCGCATGGCCAACGATGGCAGCGAGCGGCTGGCCCGGCGCCAGATAGTCGCCCGGCTCGATGTCGAACTGGGTGACGCGCCCGCCAATCGGCGCCAGCACCACGGCGTCGCCGCGCCGCAGCCGCGCGTTGGCGAGACTGGCGAGTGCCTGCTGCACGCGGGCCCGCGCCGCGGCGATGTCGGCGCGCGCCTGGCCGATGCGGGCGGCCTGCGCGCGCGTGGTCTCGTCGGCGGCAAGCGCGGTCTCGCGCGCGGACTTTGCCTGCGCGGCGGCCCGGTCGCGCTGCGCTTCGGCGACCGCACCCGCGGACAACGACGCGTAGCGGGCATAGTCGCGGGCGGCCACTTCGGCTTCGGCGTCGCGGGCGCGCGCCGCGGCAGCCGATTGCCTTACCTGTGCGCGCGCCGTCACCAGGGCCGCCTCGGCCTGCAGCACCGCCGCTTCGGCCGCCGCATGCTCCGCCTCGGCCTGGCGCACCGCCATGTCATAGCTGCCGACACTGATCGCGGCGAGCGGCTGCCCGGCCTCGACGACCTGGTTGTCGACGACGAAGACGCGCGTGACGTTGCCCGATACGCCGGGCGACAGACGCGCGATGGGACCGCGGATGTAGGCGTTGTCGGTCTTCTTCCACTTGCGCGCTTCGAGCCACCACAGGACGCCGGCGATGGTGGCCAGGATCAGGACGGCGAGAACGGCCAGCGCGATCAGCTTGTGCTTCGGGGTGCGCAGCCAGTCGGCGGCCTTTTCCTTGGCGGAGCGGTCGTCCTCGGGTTTGTCCTCGTCCTCGTCCTTGTCCTTGTCCGCGCCCTTGTCCTTTTCATCCTTGTCGGCCTGCTTGCGGTCGTTTGCGCCCTTGCCTTTTTCGGGGGGCTGTTCCTGGTCCCGATCATCGGCTTCGTTTTCTTCGCCACCATGCTCGTCGTCGCGGCGATTCCCGCGCGCTTGTTTCTGATCGTCCTCGCTCAACGCCTCGCCCCTTTATCGTGTGCAGGGATCGTCCCCCGCCCGGATCAGCTACCAAATGCGTGATCATTCTTTTAACAAATTGATCCTAGCACAGCGAACCCAGCGGCACGATTGGGATAGAAAGGGTGTGTTCTAGGACTTTTGCTGAGGGGAATTGGTAGCGCCAGCACACGCCGGCGACGAGAACAGTCAGGCAGGTGCCTGCACCTCGCGCTCGCTATGCACCAGCACCTGATGTGTGTGCATCCGAACAGACGCCGGCGTCACCAGGCAGCACGATCCCGTCATGCCGCCATTATTTGAACATCAACCCTTCGGGGCGTGCGCTTGAGCACCCTGCCCATCGATTGCGACCGCACGCTCGCCGCAAGCGCACGCGCCCATGACAAGGCGCCGGCGCATCCGAACCTGGTGCTGTGTACCTCGATCCTGGCAAGCAGCCTGGCTTTCATCGACGGCTCGGTCGTCAACGTTGGCCTGTCGGCGATCGGCCGGGATTTCGCCGGCGGAGGCGCCGACCTGTCGTGGGTCGTCAACGGCTACCTGCTGCCGCTCAGTTCGCTTCTGCTGCTGGGCGGCGCGCTGGGCGACCGCTACGGGCGCAAGCGCGTGCTCGTCGCCGGCATCGGCGTATTCGCGCTGGCCTCCCTGCTCTGCGCGCTCGCGCCGAGTCTGGCGCTGCTGGTGGCAGGCAGGCTGCTGCAAGGCGTGGGCGCGGCCATGCTGCTGCCGAACAGCCTTGCCGTCCTGAGCGCGACCTTCCAGGGCAAGAAGCGCGGGCGGGCGGTCGGCACCTGGGCTGCGGCCGGCGCCGCTGCCGGGGCGATCGGACCACTGCTGGGCGGCTGGCTGATCGACACCATGGGCTGGCGCGCGGTCTTCTATATCAATCTGCCGATCGCGGCGCTGGCGATATTCTTGGCCTGGCGCTTCGTGCCGGGAAACACGCGCGACAGGCCTGTTGCGCTGGATCCGCTCGGGGCCGTGCTCGCCAGCCTGGGTCTTGCCTGCCTCACCTGGGGCCTGGCCGACGCGTCGGCCGAAAAACACCTGACCCCGTGGGCCGGCATGGCGCTGGTGGCCGGCGTCGTGATCCTGCTGGCCTTCCTGTGGGCCGAGCGGCGCGCCGGCGAGCGTGCAATGCTGCCCTTGAAACTGTTCGGTTCGAGCGCTTTTTCCGGGTTGAACCTGATGACCTTCCTGCTGTATGGCGCACTCGGCGCGCTGATGCTGCTGGTACCGTTCGTGCTGATTCAGGCGCTGGGGTACTCGGCAAGGCAAGCCGGTGCGGCGCTGCTGCCCTTCCCGGTCGTGCTGGCGATCGGCTCGCCGCTGATGGGACGCGTGGCCGCCAGCCACGGCTCGCGCCTGCCGCTGTCCATCGGCTCGCTGATCGTCGCCGCCGGCTTCCTGCTGGCGCTGCGCATTGGCGATGGCAGCTATGCGGCGACGGTGCTGCCGGCCTTATTGGTGATCGCGCTGGGCATGGCTTGCGTGGCGGCGCCGCTGACCACGGCGGTGTTGTCATCGGTGGATGGAAGCCATACCGGGATCGCATCCGGTTTCAATAGCGCGGTGGCGCGTGGGGGCGGGCTGATCGCGACGGCGATGCTGGGTGTGGTGCTCACTGCGCAGGGGCGTGCATTGCTGGTGCCGTTTCATGCGGCGTTGATGGTGTGTGCTGGCAGTGCCGCCGCGGCTGCGGTTTGCGCCTTTATCTGGGTCCGGCCGAGCAATACCCCGGCGAAATAGGAGGTCTGTGCGCGAATAACTTCCCTGCTGATCTATTCGTCAGCACCCGCCGCTTAGTCAAGACAGTAAATGGTCTCATGGCAACGGCCTGCATGGTTCGGAGATGGCGGGAAGGTTGTACCACCGTGTTTACATGGCCCAAGATGGAGAAAGCAGTAATGGGGGCCCCACTGATTAAATACATCGTAAAAAAGCTCGCCGAAGCGAGCCTTTTCGAACTAACCAGATCTCGTTATGGCCGGGTCCTTATTCCCACTCGATGATCAATGGCCGAGGTAAGTCATTGGTTTAGCTGGAGATTTCATCAGTACCAGTAGTGGATACCACGCTCGGTACCATGCCAAGCTCGCCTGTATGTTCGCGCGCCCTGCAGTACGCATATTGCCCTACCCGGTCTAATTAGCAGTTCTCTCACATAAATGCGCCTAGGGGTCCACTAGCACTGATCTGGCCACCACACATATCAAGGACGGCAACGTGCTTTCGGCGCGCGATCGGCACAGCACCCCGGCCCCTGCTGCGGGAGACCAGCCGCATCGGTGCTTACCTCGGTAAACCCTGGTTAGTAAAAAGTCTAAATGTCCTGCATACTGCCGAACCTGAGGAGGTATCACGACACATGTCAGCAGGTAATTGGGGAGGAAGTGCAGCGGGTGGCGGCATCGATTTTCAGGCAGCCACGTCCGCGATATGCTTGGTTCACATGGCAGCGGGAACGCCTCTTCGCTGGTCTGCGGCTGAGAGCGACATTCCTGTCAGTGTTTCGGCTGAAACCGGCGGCGCCGGTGACGATATTGCGTTGACTTTGGCAGATGGAAGCGTAGTCGAGGTCCAAGCGAAAAAGCGCCTCAGGGACTCGCCCGAACTCTGGAGTTCGCTGTTGGGCCTATGCCAGCGCGTGCATGTCGATGCTTCGTTTTACGGTGTACTCGCAGTTGGTCCTGCAACCAGCGACGCTATTCGCAATGTTTTCGCAAGAGACGTCATCCGCATTGGTCAAGGGCGAACGGATGACTTGTGCACTCTTGCCACCAAATTCACGACAAAACTAACTGCAGCTTCGCTTCCGTATTCTGTCTGTAGTCGTGTGCGGATCCACACCGTCCACGTCTTGGAGCAGGATGGCGCGTCTTCCTTGGCAGCACTTGCTTACCTGGCGAATATCAGCACGCAACCGGGTCTGGCTTGGGAGCGTCTAAAGGCCGAAGGGCTCCGTATGATCAAGCTTCGTGGTCGTCAGGATGCCGTATCCGTTGCCGGGTTCATTCCCGGGCTACAAGCAGGAACACTGGGCGAAAAATCCCCCACGGTCATTGCGCAGCAGCTTCTGAATTGGACTCTCGAAACAACGCAGATGTTCACCATACCGGCTATTGGGCATAGGTTCTCTCTGGATGACGACTGGATTGAGCTAAAAGCGTACGGTGACGAAAAAATCGATCGTAGTTCGAACAGCCTGGAAGAAGCTCTGACTCGCTACCACGATGCGGTATCAAACCAAAGAGCCGCGTCTGGGCAGGAGGTTTTCGCTGCCGAAACCCTTGGCTATTTCGTAAGGCATTGCGTAGTCGTTGCGGGCCCCGGCATGGGCAAATCGCAGCTATTGCGAAAGATCGCTCGACTACTTGCTCGTAAGAGAGAACCCTCTCTCATCGTTCCATTGCGTAGGCTTGCCGAACGCATGCGTTCAGGGGAAACATTCGTTGACGCTGCACTGCGCCTTGGGCTGGATGCATCTCCTTTAAAGTCCGAGGATGTTTCTGCTATCGGATTACAGAACCTTACGCTTCTCCTTGACGGCCTTGACGAATCTGGTACGGAGCAGGAAGACATTGCAAAGGCCGCTGTCGCGCTGACCGCTGCCTATCCCAGGTGCCGTATCGTGTTCGCTACCCGGCCAATTGGCTATGAGACATCCCTGTTGAGTACATGGAGGCACTACGAGTTAGCGCAGATTGACACGTTGGACGCCAGACGAGGGATTGAGTATCTCGTTGATGCAGCTTCAGCGGAGAAAAACCCCAAAATCGCCGAGGCGACAGCCGCAGCCCTTCGCCACCTTGACTATAGGCGCGGAAATACCTTTTCTGCGAAGAGTCCATTGCTGATCGCTCTACTCACATCGCTGGCGCTGAACGAGGTTGTCGCTACATCGACGAATGAAGGGCTTTACGAGCAGCTCTTCAAGCTCATCGGGCGGATGACTTTTGGCTTCCAGAATAGTTCGGCGGCCGTCCTGAATGCATTTCTCAAACGACTCGGATGGGAGCTGACTGCCCAACCTTATGCCGACGCCGAACACCTATTGAGCGCGTGCGCAGAAGGTCTTTCTGCCGAACTCGGTGTGACCTCGTTGAAAGGAAGATCGGTTTGTGAAGAAGCCCTTTCCTTTTGGGAGAGGTCCGGCATCGTCGAGCGTGTACGGTTTAAATTAAGCGAGACGTTCACGTTCGTGCATAAAACGTTCGGCGAGTATGCCGCCGCGCAATACCTCGTATCAAGGACAGCGGGTGAACGTACACAGATGCTCGCAGCGCTAGAGCCTGAGCAACGGTGGAACGAGGTCCTCGTCTTCGCGTCGTCTCAAGGTTTAGGACAAGATCTTGTGCGCCAGTCCATCCTCTCTTCGCAGAACGGTGGGGGATTCAGACGACCGCTTCAGTGGGCTAAGTACAGCAAAGATGAGTTGGACGCAGAGTTGGCGGCAGCGTTGCTGGATGAGGCGCGGAAAATCATTGGAGGACCGCATAGCCGGCAAGCACTTGAGGCAGGTGTAGAGCTTGTTGCTGCGATGAACAAGATTCCGGGCGTTGCAGCTTACGCAAATGCCTGTCGTGGCCATGCACGCTGGTGGACCGCACTAGTTGGATGGACATGTTCTACACAGTGTGAATCTGAGTCAATAGATTTTTCTTCACTTCTAGCGTTTATGGAAGCGTGTGTCGAAAATGCTGATACCCGGACATTGAGCGGTGGGTTTGAACTGCATAGCCCGTCTTCAGCCCTGTGGGAAACGTTATTGACGGCGGCTGTTCGCGAAGCCGTACGACGCGGGATCGGCCCCGAAGAGCAACTTTTTATTGACCGCGTGGAAGCATCCTACGGCGCGCGGGCAATGGGGTGTATCGGTGAGTACACCTATATTCTCGAACGGGCCGGCATTCCGCTAAGGGATCCGAAAAAAGAACGCCTGTTTTCCGACTATTTCGGATCCAAGTTTTTCCAGGATGGGAGGAAGGACCAGCTCACGATCCTCGAAGCGATTGCAGACGGATCAATTGAGCAACCGGCACCTAGCGAACCATCGCTCCAGCTGAGCGCTTTCTGGTATGGAACCAGCCTGATGAGTTTGGAGACATCGGCTGCAAGCCTATCTAGCGGTGACGCCAGCGAGGATGCTGCACGTGAGGTGATCAGATTAGCGGCCCGTGCCACAGCTTATGACTACCCCCAACTTGTTGCCGAAGCTCACGCGCAAATTCGCGCGCTAAAAGAGGACTCATCCGCAACGAACTTCCTTCACCTACAGTCTGTTGACGCTCCGCTTAGTTGGACGGCAACGTCAGAAAAAACTGCACCGTCAGTGATTAGCAGAGCGTTGCTCCATTCTTCTACATGGGTCGTTTTCCTTGCGGTTAACCTTGCAGAACATCTTCTTACAGCAGCAGACGCTGCCGATCTGATACCACAGGTCCTCGCGAAGTGCGAGGGAACGGGAACGGCTGGCGCCGCTCATTTAGCAATTCACTTTCTTGGTGAAGCGCGCGCAAGAGAGCTGTTGGTTGCCCGACTCATGCTGCCCTTAAACAGTGGCTCGCAACACCTGTTCCGATATTTGGCAGAACTAGGGGGCGCTCCACTGGATGGCCAAGCCGCTGAGATTCTGAAGTCAGCGTTGTCCTTCGGTCCTCGCACTGCCGAAGCAGCCCTCGAGCTTTTTCGAGTAAGTCGCCAGCCACAGCGAAAAGACCTTGTTACCCTACTACGGGAGGCCTACGACCATTGGCTGGTTAACGAGGAGCCATATTTTAAAGGGTCTGGCTCTATTCCGGAAAGCCCAAGAGGTGCTATTCTCACGCAGCTGATTGAGGAAAACGCAGTGAGCGAAGATGTCCTTTATGATGCTGCAACGGATCAACGCAGTGAGGTTTCAAAGCCGGCAACGCATGCACTGCTGAGGCTGCTCTCCACCGTCGAAACTAAGCGGAACGAGTTTGTACGTCGGCTCATAGCGGGACAGGCATCGAACAGCCTTTTGGCTGAGTGTTTGCGCGCTGGTATCCCCTTTTCCGAACTGGATGTCCAGTCCATTGCAACACGACTTGAGTCGCACGATCCACAAAGCCGCTACGCGGCGGTCGGTATCCTTACCCTCCAGTATTTGAAGTCCGAAGAAATTTCAATCCGCGGCAAAAAACTTTTGCAGGACCCATACCAACGCCTTCAGGATAAAGGATTGGAGATACTTGCCGCACAGGGACTCGTAGGAAACAATAAGCCTTAACCCACTTCGATGCAGGCGTAGGCGATTGCTCTTCTGCAGCTGTGCTGTAGTTGCTTACTGTGATTAACCTGCGGCGAAATTGCCCCCGCTAGAGTGTGCCCACGCTGAGTACAGCAATGAAAAAGCTCGCCGAAGCGAGCTTCAAAAACGCCTTTTATTTTTCCATAAGGAAAACTCACTCCCACTCAATCGTCGCCGGCGGCTTCCCCGAAATGTCATACACAACGCGATTCAACCCACGCACCTCGTTGATGATCCGGTTCGACACCTTCCCCAGCAACGAATGCGGCAAATGCGCCCACTGCGCCGTCATGAAGTCCAACGTCTGCACTGCACGCAGCGCGACGACGTACTCATAAGTCCGGCCATCGCCCATCACGCCCACCGACTTTACCGGCAGGAACACGGCAAACGCCTGCGACGTCGCCTCATACCAGTTCACCGGCGCCTTGCCCGGATCAATCCCGGCAACAGCAGGCAGCTCGAACGGCGTATTGCGCAGTTCTTCGATAAAGATCGCATCCGCCTCGCGCAGCAGATCCGCATACTCCTTCTTTACTTCGCCCAGAATCCGCACACCCAGGCCCGGCCCCGGGAACGGATGACGGTAGACCATGTCATGCGGCAGCCCCAGCGCTACGCCGAGTTTACGCACTTCATCCTTGAACAGTTCGCGCAGCGGCTCCAGCAGTTGCAGGTTCAGCGTCTCAGGCAGCCCGCCCACGTTGTGGTGGCTCTTGATGGTCTGGCCCTTTTTACCCTTGCCGGC
>DAMABW010000103.1:0-563 GCA_031999925.1 Massilia sp.
CGCACCCACGACCTCGGCGCCGGCCTCGGCCAATTGCTCGGCCATGCGCGCCAACTGGGCCACGCGGGTGTGGTCCTTGCGCACCGCCAGCAGCACGCCGCCGGCACGCGCCGCCACCGCCAGCGCATCGGCGCCGGCGCCGAAAGGCGCAAGGTCGTACAGCACCACGTCGTAGCGGCTGGCGAGCGAGGTGTCGAGGGTGCGGAAGGCATCGCGGCTGAGCAGTTCCTGCGGATTCGGCGGCAGGGTACCGGCCGGCAGCACCGACAGATCGACGAAACCGCCCACGCGCAGCACGACGTCGAGGTCGGCGCGTCCGGCCAGCAGATCCGACAGGCCCTGGCGCGGACGCAGCCCGAAGACGTCGTGCTGGCGCGGCGCGCGCAGATTGGCGTCGACCAACAGGGTCTGCTCGCCGAGCTGGGAAAATACCACGGCCAGGTTCGCAGCGAACAGGGCCGCGCCGTCTTCCGGGTCGGCGCCGAGCACGGCCAGCGCGCGGTGCCCGCGTGCGAACCAGCGCAGCATCAACTGGCTGCGGATCGCGCGCAGGGATTCGACCC
>DAMABW010000103.1:573-12361 GCA_031999925.1 Massilia sp.
GACCTGGGGCGAGAATGGCTCGTAGGCAGCGACCAGGCGCGGCGACAGGTTCGCCTGTCCTTTCGGCAGATAGGGATAGGCGAACTGGCGCGCCAGCGCTTCCTGGACATCGTCTTCGCTGACCAGGCCGAGGCGCACGGCGGCCTCGCCGAAGCGGATGCCGAGGTCCTTCTGCATGCGCAAGGCGCGCTCGGCCCCCTCGATGGTCAGTTTGCCGGCGTCGACCAACAAGGCGCCCATGCTGGAATCGAGGGGGTCGACCGGCAGCGGCGACAGGATAGGGGAATTCATCGAGGCCTCCTAGTTCAGTCGCAACAGGCGGCGCGGCGCCATCAGGGCGCGCAGACCGCTGCGCGGGCGCGCCGGCTGCCAGGCGACCGTGCCCAGCACCGGGATGCCGAGCAGTTCCTGGACGTCGCCGTTCGAGCGCACCGGGCGGTTCAGCAATTCGAGCAGCAGCGCCATGCCGACGCCAATCACGGTGCCGAGCAGCACCGCCACCAGGGTGTTGAGCAGGATGCGCGGGCCGGACGGTTCGGCCGGGGCCACGGCAGGGTTCAGCACGGCGATGTCGGATTGCTCGGACTGGGCCTCGATGCGGGTTTGCGAGAAGCGCCCGGCCGCGGCGTCAAAGGCGCGCTGGGCGCTGTCGAGGTCCTTCAGCAGGACGCCTAGTTCGTCGCGCGTGCGGTTCAGTTCCAGCACGCGCGCCTTTTGCGCGGCCAGCGCCGTGCGCAAATCCTCCTCGCGCTGGCGCAGCACCTGGGCATTGCCGCCGACGCTGCGCGACACCGTGGCCAGCGCCGCGTTCAGGTCGGCGCGCATCTTCTCCACCTCCGCGTTGGCGGCCTGCCAGGCCGGGTGGTTGCGCCCATAGCGCGAGGCGCTCTCGGCCAGCTTGGCCTCGGCCGCCGACAGCGACACGCGCAGGTTCTGGATCAGGGGATTGTTGGCCACGTCCGGCGACTGGGCGTTGCCGGCGCCGGCCATACGTTCGCGCGAGGTCGCTTCCAGCGCCAGCGTCTGGGCCGCCACCAGTTGCGAGGACAAGTCGCTCAGGCGCGACAGTTCGATGTCGACGCGGTTGTTGTCGAGGCTGACGATGCCCTTGTCCTGCTGGTATTTCGATAGCCGTGCCTGCGCGGTTTCCACGTTGTCGCGCAATTGCTTGGTCTGCTCGTTGAAATAGCTCGATGCTTTTTTCATCGGCTCGGTTTTCAGGCGCACACTGACGTTCTGGTATTCCTCGGCAAAGGCATTCGCCACCGCCGCCGCAAAGCCGGGGTCGGCGCCCTTGAAGCTGATCTCGACCACGCTCGACTCGCGCGAGGGCTTGATGTCGAGCTTGCGCAGCAGCAGGTCGGCCAGCCAGTCGCGCACCGTGCCGCGCCCCTCGGTTGCCTCCTGGAACTGGGCAATGACGGCCGGGTTGGTTGCCATGCGCAGGCGGTCGACCACGCGCAGCGCCACGTTCTTGCTGCTGATGATGTCGATCTGGGTCGCCATGTAGCCGGGCAGCAGCTGGCCGGGCATGGTCAACCCCGTGAGCGGGTCGACGCCCTTGTAGTTCAACAGCACCGAGGTGGTGGCGGTATAAGTCTTGCCCTGGACCAGGCTCCAGCCCAGCGCCAGCAGGATGGTGGCGAGCAAGGTCGCCAGGATCAGTTTCCTGCGCGCGCGCAGCAGCAGGAGGAATTGGTAGAAGTGCATGGCATGCTCCCTCAGAACCAGCTTTCGCGCACGGTGATCACGTCGTCGACCTGCACCGGGTCGCTGGCGCGCGCTTCGACCGTCACCGGGTTGCCGGCCGCGTCGCGGCGGGTGATGCGCAGGCGGCTGTCGCTGCCGCGCGGGGTCAGGCCGCCGCCGGCGGAAATCGCCTGCTGCACGGTCATGCCACGCTCGATGCGGAAGGCGCCGGGACGCTGCACTTCGCCGGTGACATAGGCACGCGGCGCCCGCTCGACGAAAATGATGTCGCCGCCGGCCACCTCGTAGTCCTTGTCGAGCTCGCCCTTGCGCACCATGTCGACCCCGTCGATGGTTTCGCGCGTGGTCTTGCCGTCGCGCGTGCGCACCAGGCTGATCAGGTCGCCGCCGTCACTGCTGACGCCGCCCGCCATGGCGAGCAAATCGAGTACCTTGCGCCGGCCCTCGACCGGATAGCGCCCGGGCCGGTTGACTTGGCCCAGCACCGATACCTGCTGACTGGCAAGGGTGGTGATGATCATGTTGACCTCGGCCTTTTTCAGGTAGCCGCCCTTTTCCAGCAAGTTGCCGATCTTGCGCTCGGCGGCTGCCACCGACAGGCCGCCGATGCCGACCTGCCCCAGCAGCGGGAAGGTGATCGCCCCGCTTTCGCTGACGCGCGTTTCGATCGACAGGTCCGGGCTGCCGTAGACCGACAGGCGCACCACGTCGCCAGGGCCGAGCAGGACGTCGGCAGCGCTGGCCACGCCGGCGCCCAGCGCCAGCACGGCTGCCGCCATCCAGTGTGCAAGTGGTTTCATGGTTCTTCCTCCTGGTTGCATGGGCCGGCCGGGTTCATTTCAGGCCGGCCACGCCGCGGTCGACGGCGGCATGGTCCGGGCCGGCGGCAGCGGCATCCTCGGCAGGCGATCCTGCGGCAGGCGATCCTGCGGCAGGCGATCCTGCGCCAACTGCCCCGGCGCCCGGCCCTTCCGCCAGCGAACCGGCACCGTCGGCCACGCCGGCCGCGCCGCCTTCCAGCCCCGGTACATTGCTCGCGGCGGGCGTTCCCGGCGCCGCCATGCTTGCCGGTGCCGCCTTCGGTCCGGCCGCCAGTTCCTTGTTCAGGTATTCGATCTTCGCGTGCTGGCGCAGGCGCTCGACTTCGGCGGCGGCGAGTTCCTTGTTCTTGTTGGTCATCAGGTACTTTTCGATCTGTGGCGCCGCCACTTCCAGCGGTACAGGCGCGTCGCGTACATCGGCCACCGCCAGCAACATGGCGCGCTCGCCCTCGCGTACGCTGAACAGCTGGCTTTTCGGCATGCCGAGCAGTTTCTTCGACAGTTCCGGATTCAGGTCGGAGGTGCTGCGCGTTACCTGGGCGCGGCCGTACTTTACCTTGTGCGCGTCGAGCCAGACCGCCACCTCCTCCAGCGACCTGGCGGCATCGGCTGCGGCGCGGGCCTCGGGCGTCAGGTCCTTGGCGGCCAGCACCAACTGGTCCATCTGGAACTGCTTGCGCTTGGAAAAGAACTCGGGATGCTTGTTGAAGTAATCCTCGACCTCGGCCGGCGTGGGCCGGGCGATATTCGCGAGACGCTTCTGCATGTAGGCCTGGGCCACGATCAGGGCGCGCGCGCGCTCGATCGCCTGCACCACCTTCGGATCGCGGTCGAGCTTTTCCTGGGCCGCCGCACCGGCAAGCAATTGACGGTCGATCAGGGCTTGCAGCAACTGCTTGCTGGCCTCCTGCTGGCGCGCCGCAGGCACGCCGGCGCGCTGGATTTCCTCGTTCAGTTGGAGCACGGTGATTTCCTCGCCGTTCACGCTGGCGAGCGCCTGGCCCGGCTTCGATTCCTTTTCGCGGTCGCCGCAGCCGGCCAGGGCGGCGGCAAGCAGGAGCGCGGTCGAGAGCGCTGCCTTACGTGCCCGGCAAGAGACCGGATCAGCATGGACCTGATAATGATTCTTCAAGGTGACTCCTCGTGAATGGTGCATGAAGCGTCTGGAGCAGGCAGCGGCGGCGTCCGGGCGCCGGGATTCAGGCCGCCGGCTCCAACGCTTCCGTTGCGAGAAAGGCGGCATAGGCGCGACCCAGTCCCTCGCGCAGCGGCGTGCTGGCCTGCCAGCCCAGCGCATGCAGCTTCGAGACGTCGAGCAGCTTGCGCGGCGTGCCGTCCGGGCGCGTGGTGTCGAACACGATGCGCCCCGTGTAGCCGACCACCTCGCCCACCAGGTGGGCCAGCTCGGCGATGCTGACGTCGACGCCGGTACCCACGTTCAGGTGCGAGTGCATGGCGTCGGTGCTGCTGCGGTAGACATCAGGCGCGAGGTTCATCACGTGGACGCTGGCGGCGGCCATGTCATCGACGTACAGGAATTCGCGCATCGGCTTGCCGCTGCCCCAGATCACGACTTCGGGCAAGCCGCTCGCCCGGGCTTCGTGGAAGCGCCGGATCATGGCCGGGATGACGTGGCTGTTTTCCGGGTGGTAGTTATCGCCCGGCCCGTACAGATTGGTGGGCATGACGCTGCGGTAGTCGGTGCCGTACTGGCGGTTATAGCTTTCGCACAGCTTGATGCCGGCGATCTTGGCGATCGCGTACGGCTCGTTGGTCGGCTCCAGCTCGCCTGCCATCAGGAAATCTTCGCGGATCGGCTGCTGCGCCAGGCGCGGGTAGATGCAGGACGAGCCGAGGAACAGCAGTTTCTGTACGCCGGCGCGCCAGGCTTCGTGCACGACGTTCGTTTCCACTTGCAGATTGTCGTAGATGAATTCGGCGGGATAGGTATTGTTGGCGTGGATGCCGCCGACTTTCGCCGCCGCCAGATACACCTGGTCGATACGCTCGCTGCGGAAGAATGCGCGCACCTGGGCCTGGTCGGTGAGTTCGAGTTCGTCGTGGCTGCGCGTGACGAGGTTGCGGTGGCCGCGCGCCTGCAGGACACGCACGATGGCCGAGCCGACCAGGCCGCGATGGCCGGCGACATAGATGCGGGGATCTGGATGATTCAAGCTGCCCTCCCTGGTGGATACGGTGCAAGAAATGCGAAGCAGCAAACCCATCCGAAGACGTGTACGGTTGGGCACAATACCGTTGCAAGCCTACCTGTCGAACGCAGCGCAATCCTTGACACGGATCGAAGCGCGCACCGGCCGTAGAGCGAACTACTCGCCCCTCGTGAGTGTCGCGCTGCCGCGTTTCGTCTCAAAACGCGTTCTCACGCGTCAAAACCACTTTCACTGTCTTCAAAATGATCCACAGGTCCAGCCACAGCGACCAGTTACGCAGGTAGTCGAGGTCGTGCTGGATGCGCGCTTCCATCTTGTCGAGCGTGGCGGTTTCGCCGCGCAAGCCGTTCACCTGGGCCCAACCGGTGATGCCGGGCTTCACTTTGTGACGCAGCATGTAGCCCTTGATCAGTTTCCTGTACTGCTCGTTGTGGGCGACGGCGTGCGGCCGCGGCCCGACGATGCTCATGCGTCCTTGCAGCACGTTGACGAACTGCGGCAACTCGTCGAGCGAGGTACGGCGCAGGAAGCGGCCGATGGGTGTCACCCGGCCGTCGTTGCGGCGCGCCTGCACCACGTCGTTGCCGTCGTCGAGCGTCGTCATCGAGCGGAATTTATAGACCCAGATTTCTTCGCCATACAGGCCGTAGCGGCGCTGCTTGAAGATCACCGGACCGGGCGAGGTCCACTTCACGGCGACGGCGACCACCAGCATCAGCGGCGCCAGGCCGACCAGGATCAGGCTGGCCAGCACCAGGTCGCTGATGCGCTTGACCAGGCTGTTCAGGCC
This sequence comes from Massilia sp., assembly GCA_031999925.1. Classification (GTDB taxonomy): domain Bacteria; phylum Pseudomonadota; class Gammaproteobacteria; order Burkholderiales; family Burkholderiaceae_D; genus Telluria. The sequence goes on from DAMABW010000103.1 coordinate 6,066, forward strand.
CATGAAGGGCGTTTCGCGGATCGCGATCACCGGCATGCCGCCGACATTGTCGAAGCGGGCCTGCATCAGGTCGAACACATACACGTCGGGCAAAAAATACACCGAGGCCGTGGTGTCCTGCAGTTCGTCGATCAGGCGCCGGATGCGTGGCTGCGCCGAGACCGGCTGGCTGATGAAGATCAGCTTGATGTTATGCAGGCGCACATACTGGCTCAGCTCGGACATCTTGCCCAGCATCGGATGCCGCAGCGTGGGCGGATGGCGCTCGCCGGCGCGGTCGTCGAAGAAGCCGTGCACCTGCATGAACAGATTCGGGTGGCGATCGCAGATGGCCGCGAACTTCAGCCCGACTTCGTTGGCGCCGACCACCACCACCGAGCGTACTTCGCGGCTGCGGCTGAGGCGGCCGGCCGCGAGGCGCACCGCGATGTGGCAGGCCAGCAGGGTGCTCGGCGCGGCGATGGCCCAGGCCAGCAGCACGCGCGCGTCGTAATAGTATTTCAGGCCGCTGGCCGAGCCGAGGAAGTACAGCACGCCGATGGTCAGGCACCAGCCGAACACGGTGTCGCGCGCATACGCCAGCAAGCGGCCGCTGCGCCAGGTGCGGTAAGGGTCGACGTGCTGGTAGACGGCCGAGGAAATGAAGAAGGCCAGGATCATCAGCACCAGCAAGTAGCCGGAAAAAGGTTCGTGAAAGGCCATCGACGACACGTACAGGGACCCCATGATGATCAGGGGATCAAGCACGCGCTGGAAAAACGAAATGATCGGGATGTCGTTGACCGTCATTGCATGGAATTCAGAACTGTCCGCTGGCGTTGATGGCGAAAGCGTTCGACTTGAACTTGCCGATGCCGAGCAACTGCGAACCGCTGCGGGCCTGGTGGAAATACGCCGCCGACAGCGCGATCGTTTGCCGCGGCGTCCAGGTGGCCTTCAGGCTGGCCGTGCGTAGCGAATCGTCGAGGCCGCCCGGCACGGGGAGCGCAACGCGCGCACGGTAGCCGCGCTGCTCGTAGGCCAGGTCCGCCTCGACGCGCAGCTTGGCCCTGGCGTCCCAGGTCAGGCCGGCGCTGGCGCCCTTGTTTAGGGTATAGCTGACGACCGTGCTTTCGATCGGCGCGAAATCGCGCCACAGCGAAGCGCGGTAATGCAGCTTGCCGCTTGGGTCGTGCAGCAGTGTGACCCGGCCGTTGACGCCGCTCGTACGCCCGCTGCCGAACGACGGCTGCTCGCGCCGCGCATAGCCGGCCAGCGCCTGTAGCGTGGTGGCGCCGCTGGCCTTCCAGTCGACCCGCGCCTTGAGTTCGTCCTGGGTGAAGTCGTCGGTCAGGAGGCTGGCGGCAAACGGGCGCCGGTTCGGGTAGCTGCCCTCGATGCGGCGCAGCACCAGGCCGACCGCGCTGCCGCTGCGGGCCAGGTAGCGCCCTTCGACTTCGAACACATCTTCGGTGCGGTCGTTGAAGGCCTGGGCCGCCAGTTCGTAGTCGTACTTGTCGCGCGAGACGGCCGCATGTGCTTCCCAGCGCGGATGCAGCTTCCAGCCGCCCTCGAAGAAGCCGCGCCGCTGCTTGCGCAGGTTGCGCTGGTCGCTGCGGAAGTCGGTGTAGGGCGCCAGCGTTTGCGCGTAAACCACGCCCAGCTCGCCCTCGAAGCGGTTGCCGAGCTGCCAGTACCAGGTGCCCTGGACGTCGCGGCCGTCGTAGTCGAGCTGGCGGAAATGGTCGAACTTGACCTTCGACAGCTTGGCATGGGCCACCAGGCGCTGGCGGCTGATCGTGCGGTCGTAGACGGCGCCGGCTTCGAGCGTGCGCCAGGAATCGGAGCGCTGGTTATCGAAGGCCGGTGCGTCGTCGGGAATGCGCAGCAGGTTGTCGTCGTAGGTCCAGCCGATGCGGCCGTACAGGTCGAGCCCGGTGCCGGGCACGGCGAGCGCGGGACCACAAACGAGTGCCCCGGCCAGGAGCACGGGCGGGCGCAGGCAGATTCGCGACATGGTGTTCGTCTGGTGAAAGCGCTGCGTCGGGCGGAGAACCGGCGAACGCTTCCAGCCGCAACAACCACGGGGCCGGCAGACGGGCGCAACGGTTCCGGCGCGGACCGGAGCAGCGGCGATCCAAAACGCCAAAGCCGATACTGACGAAAACCCCGGAATTCGATCTGTGCTGGATCAACGCGACCGGGGTTGCGCGCTGGCGGCCCCGGTTGCGTGGAAGGGAGGAATCAGGCGTCGCCGCGGGCGCGGGCTTCGATCTGTTCCCAGCGCTCCAGCGCTTCCATCAACTGCTCGTCGATCTCGCTGTAGCGGGCATTGATGCGGCGCGCGTCGGCCGGATTGGTTTTATAGAAGTCCGGCGCGTTCAACTGGGCCGTGATGAGGGCCTGCTCGTCTTCGAGCGAGGCGATCAGCTTGGGCAGCTCTTCCAGTTCGCGCTGCTCCTTGTAGCTCAGCTTTACTTTCTTGGCAGTCGCGGCGGCGGGTGCTTCCGCCGCCGGTGCCGGTGCCGGCGCCGCTTTCGGTGCGGCCGGAGCCGGGGCTGCCGCCTTCGGTTCGAGCGCCTTGACGCGCTCCCAGTCGCTGTAGCCGCCGACATATTCGCGCCATTGGCCCTGCCCTTCGGCCACGATCACCTGGGTCACGACGTTATCGAGGAAGGTGCGGTCGTGGCTGACCAGGAACACGGTGCCGGTGTACTCTTCCAGCAATTCCTCGAGCAGTTCCAGGGTCTCGATGTCGAGGTCGTTGGTCGGTTCGTCCAGCACCAGGCAGTTGGCCGGCTTGGCGAACAGGCGCGCCAGCAGCAGGCGGTTGCGCTCGCCGCCGGAGAGCGACTTCACCGGCGAACGCGAACGCTCGGGTGCGAACAGGAAGTCGTTCAGGTAAGTCATGACGTGCTTGCGCTGGCCATTGACTTCGACCCAGTCGCTACCCGGCGAAATCGTGTCGGCCAGGCTGGCTTCCTCGTTCAGTTGGCTGCGCATCTGGTCGAAATAGGCCACGTTCAGCTTGGTGCCCAGGCGGGTGGTGCCGCTGTCGGCGCTTTCCTCGCCGAGGATCATCTTCAGCAGTGTGGTCTTGCCGGCGCCGTTCGGACCGATCAGGCCGACCTTGTCGCCGCGCAGGATGGTGCCGGTGAAGTTCGACACGATGACTTTCTCGCCGTAGGACTTGGAGATGTTTTCCAGTTCCGCTACGATCTTGCCCGACCGTTCGCCGGTGCCGACATCGAGCTTGATCTGGCCCTGGGTTTCGCGGCGCGCGGCGCGCTGCAGGCGCAAGGCTTCAAGGCGCCGCACGCGGCCCTCGTCGCGGGTACGGCGTGCCTGCACGCCCTTGCGGATCCAGACTTCTTCCTGGGCCAGGAATTTATCGAACTTGGCGTTTTCCACTTCCTCGTTCGCCAGCAGTTCGCGCTTGCGCTCCTGGTAGGTGGAGAAATTACCTGGGAACGAAAGCAGGCGGCCACGGTCGAGCTCGATGATGCGGGTAGCGACGTTGTCGAGGAAGCTGCGGTCGTGGGTAATGAACAGGACGGAACCGCGGAATTCGCGCAGCAGGCCTTCCAGCCACATGATCGACTTGAAGTCGAGGTGGTTGGTCGGTTCGTCGAGGAGCAGCACGTCCGGCGCCGACACCAGGGCAACAGCCAGCGCCACGCGCTTTTGCATGCCGCCCGAGAGCGTGCCCATCTTCGCGTCGCGCGCCAGGCCCAGGCGGTCGAGGGTGGTGTCGACCTTGTTACCCAAGTTCCAGCCGTCCGTGGCGTCGAGTTTGACCTGGATCACATGCATGCGCTCCATCAGCGCCTCGTCGTCGCCCTGGCCAAACTGGCCGGTCAGCGCTTCGTATTCGGCCAGCATGCCTTGCAGCTCGCCCATGCCGGCGGCAACGGCGTCGAACACGGTGGATTCCGGATCGAAGACCGGTTCCTGTTCGACATAGGCAATTTTCAGTCCTTGCTGCATGACCAGCAGGCCATCGTCGAGCTTGAAGCGGCCGGCGATGGTTTTCAGCAGCGACGACTTGCCGGTGCCGTTACGGCCGATCAGGCCGACGCGCTCGCCGGTTTCGAGGGAAAAGTCCGCGTGGTCGAGCAGCGCGACGTGGCCGAATGCCAATTGTGCGGATGTGAGGGAAATGACAGCCATAATCTGTGTGCGAGCCGCTCGACGCGTCCGGTGCAGGCGCGGCGCGGCGGAATAAATTGAAAGAAGCGGACATTGTACCGATTGCGGCGCCGACACTTCCAAAGAATCCGCTTTCCTCGGCTATAATTGCGCTCGGTTCACGATACCGGCCTGCCTTGCAGGGCCCGCTCGCCGAACCGCAGGTGCCGCCCCAGCGGCACGCGTGTCCTCCCCGTAGCACAATGGATAGTGCACATGCCTCCTAAGCGTGGGATACTGGTTCGATTCCAGTCGGGGGGACCACCGGTTGCATGGAATGTGTTGTTTGGTCTCGGACGTCGTTGCACTTGCAGCCAAGACAGTTCCAACTGCCCTCCTAGCGCTGAATCGTCATTCATTTAGCACGTTATACGTGTTTACCAGACGCGTGCGCGTCGACAGTGGCAACGATGTCGCCCAAACATCACGGTACTGCACCTTTCGTTTCATGGATTTCGTCCTGAAACTGCTTGGAACTATCCGCTCTCGGTGTCAAATGCATAGAACGCGAGCACAGACGCGTCTGCTCGCGGCCGATGGTCTCGAGTTGGTCCATACGACTGTATGAAACGAAGGACCGACGGCGTGCGTCGATCCGCTCCCCAATTCTTCATCATGCGCGCAGCGCGTACCTATACGTGCGCGGATCGCTTACGCGCAGTCTCGGCTTTGACTGAAATTATTGACAAGTTTATCTGATAGAATGCGGCACCCCAGGAGTTCCCGACCGCGACTATTTCTAAACGATTCCACCAGAATGTCCCAACTTCCTTCTTCACCTCTGCAGTCTAACAAGTCTAACTACGACATAACGATTGACGGAATCCGAGTCGTCGCGACGTTCCTGGTAGTAGCAATTCATGTATCAGGCAAGGGATTTCCGCTTCTTCATGAACGCCATTGGTGGGCTGTAAATTTGTGGGAAAGTTTTTCCAGGGTTTCAGTCCCCTTGTTTTTCATGCTGACTGGCGCGCTGCTCCTGCCTAAAACCCATACGATTTCGTCGATCTTGAATCGCGTATGGCGTGTGGCCGTCCCCCTTGTTGGATGGTCCATCCTGTATCTGATTTGGAATAAGATATCAGGAAGCGACCGTGACAACTGGATTCTGGAAATTCTTAAAAATCCTGTTGCAGGACATCTTTGGTACTTATATACCCTGATTGCGATCTATTTGTTCATGCCGGTACTTGCTGCTTTTTACCAAGCAAGTACTTTCCGGATGCAATTATTTTTGCTTTCTTTCTGGCTCCTGGGTGCCTGCATACTCCCGGCGGCCTACGTCATTACGAAAGAAGGCTATCTCGGGCTTAATCTTGCGATTTTCCATATCTATCCTGGCTATGTACTTGCCGGGGCAGTTTTCTATTCAAGGTTTTCGCCGAGCATGACTGTCAAGCTTATCTCGGGTTCAGTATGGGCGATATGTACGGCCTTGATCGCTTACTACACCTGGAGCCTTTCATTGTCCCGCAAAGAGATGTACGAGATCTATTATGAATACTTTTCTCCCTTCGTTTTCATCGGGTCCATTGCAGCACTGGTCTTCTTGAAAGCTGCATTCTCCGCGATGACAAATCCTGAAAGCAAGTTATTCAAAGCAATACGGAGTTTAGCGCCACTGACTTTCGGCATTTACTTACTGCACCCTATGGTCATCTGGGCCCTGGATTTGAATGGCTATGATTACCGCTTCGTCAATCCATGGATCAGCATTCCCATGCTCGTTGCCGCGGTAACCCTGATTTCTGGAGGCTTGATCTTCCTGATCCAAAAAATCCCTGTTCTTAAATTGATGGCTCCCCGTTGATTTGTCGTCAGTCACGTCTATCGATCTGGTCTGACCTTCCAACCGAATAATGGGTTAACCATGCGATACGGCGCGATCAGCGCTCTCGAATCCACGGCCCGCTGCGCATCATCCAACGCCGCACAACATTGTGCGGCTTCGGTTCCCGGAACAATTTCCACCAAGTCGCATCCGCAATCCCCTGACCCGAGGCCAGTTGCAACACGTCGACGTCGCCACCCGAATTGACCTCGATGGTTTGCGGCCCCTCTTCCGTGAAGGCGATATCCCATGACTGGTACATGATTCCGGGGAACAAGGGCGCGGCGCGGATGCACAT
>DAMABW010000104.1:0-12348 GCA_031999925.1 Massilia sp.
CCGTCGCCATCGCCCTCGGCCAGCTGGAAAGCGAGGGTTACGTGATGCGCGGCCGCTTCACTCCCGGCGTGCAGGAAGAGGAATGGTGCGAACGCCATCTGCTGGCACGCATCCACCGCTACACGATCCGGCGCCTGCGCCGCGAGATCGAACCGGTCGAGCTGCAGGACTTCATGCGCTTCCTGTTCGACTGGCAGCACCTGACGCCAAGCACGCAATGGCAGGGCCAGGATGCCCTACCCCAGCTGCTGGCCCTGCTGGAGGGTTACGAAGCCCCGGCCGGTTCCTGGGAGCCCGATTTGCTGGCCCTGCGCCTGCCGGATTATTCGATCCTGTGGCTGGACGATTTGTGCCGCGCCGGCAAGATTGTCTGGACCCGCATTGATGCGCCGCGCTCGGCCGCCGGCGGCCCGGTGCGCACCACGCCGATTGTGCTGCTGCCGCGGCGCCAGACCGCGCTCTGGCATGGCTTGCCGCAGCCGGACGGCCCGCCCGAGATATCGCCGCGCGCCGCCCTGGTGCTCGACGCGCTGCGCCGCCACGGCGCCATGTTCTTCGACGAGCTGCAATTCGAGGTGCGCATGCTGCCGGTGGAGCTGGAAAACGCACTCGGCGAACTGGTCACCACCGGCCTGCTGAACGCGGACAGCTTCGCCGGCATGCGCGCCATGCTGCTGCCCTCAAGCAAACGCGCCAGCAACGACCGCAAGCGCCGCCGCGGCGCCGGCCCGACCATGGAAGAAGCCGGGCGCTGGGCCCTGGTGCGGCGCGCCGAAGCCGAGGCGCCGGTCGACCCCGCCACCCCGCCGCGCCGGCGCCGGCTCGACCCGGAAACGCTGGAGCACGTGGCCATGACCTTGCTGCGCCGCTACGGCGTGATGTTCTGGCGCCTGCTCGAACGCGAGGCGGGCTGGTTGCCGTCCTGGCGCGAACTGCTGCCGGTGTACCACAGGCTCGAAGCGCGCGGCGATATCCGCGGCGGACGCTTCGTGGCCGGCTTCTCGGGCGAACAGTTCGCGCTACCGGACGCGATTCCGCTGCTGCGCGAAGTGCGCCGCCGCCCGCACGATGGCGCACTGGTCACGCTGTCGGGCATCGATCCGCTGAACCTGAGCGGCACCCTGCTGCCGGGCGACAAGGTGCCGGCGCTCGGCGCCAACCGCATCCTGTTCCGCGACGGGTTGCCGGTGGCAAGCATTGCCGGCGGCAAGATCGTGTATCCGACCAATCCCGGCACGGACCGCGACCTGTTCCACGCGCACCTGGTCGGGCGGCGCTATTAATCTGTCCGGAGGATAGGGCTTCGCGGCAAGGGAGCCGCATCGGGTTTGATCGCGGACCGGCCACCCGCAAACCAATACGAACTCGGCGCCGCCCGCGCGGTCGAACTGGCTTTGGCACGAAGCTCAACCACGAAGCGCAGCCATTGCAAACGGTCGCCACCATGGACCCTGTCGAAGCCGCACGCACCGTACCCGCCGTCGAACCGGCCCATCCGCAGCCGGCCATCGGCCTGCGCGCGGCGGTGGCCCTGATCGTCGGCGTCGTCATCGGCGCCGGCATCTTCAAGGCGCCCTCGATCGTCGCCTCGCTCAGCCCGAGCGCCGGGGCCATGTTCGGCATGTGGCTGCTGGGCGGCCTGGTGTCCCTGGCCGGCGCCCTCTGCTATGCCGAACTTGCCACCGCTTATCCGCATGCCGGCGGCGACTACCACTTCCTGCACCGCGCCTATGGCCGCTCGGTCGCTTTCCTGTTCGGCTGGGCGCGCTTTTCCGTGATCACCACCGGCTCCATCGCCCTGCTCGGCTTCGTGTTCGGCGACTACCTGCAGCAAGTGCTGCCCTTCCCGCTTGGCCCGCCCGACGCCGGGCCCACGCTGTACGCCGCCGCCATCATCGTCGTGCTGACGCTGGTAAACCTGCGCGGCATCCGCGCCGGCGCCAGCACGCAGAGCTGGCTGACGCTGCTGGAGGTCGGCGGCCTGCTGCTGATCGTGGGCGCCGCCGCCCTTCTGGCTGGCCCCGCATCCGGGGCGGCCACCGCGGCGGAGGCGGCGGCGAACACCCCTGCGGGCGCGGGGGCCGCGTCCTGGGGCATGGCCATGGTCTTCGTCCTGCTCACCTACGGCGGCTGGAACGAGGCGGCCTATATCAGCGCCGAGGTGCGCGACGGGCGGCGCAACATGGTCAAGGCGCTGGTACTGTCGGTCCTGCTCATCACCAGCCTCTACCTGCTGGTGACCTGGGCCTGCTGGCACACCCTCGGGCTGGAAGGCATGGCCGCTTCCGAAGCGCTGGCGGCGGACGTGATGCGGCGCACCCTCGGCCAGCCCGGCGAAGTCCTGATCGCCCTGCTGGTCGCGGTCTCGGCCCTCACCTCGATCAACGCCACCATGATCGTCGGCGCCCGTACCGGCTACGCCATGGGTTGCGACTGGCCGCGCCTGCACCGTCTCGGCCGCTGGGACGGCGCGCGCGGCACGCCCGCGGTGGCCATGCTGGTGCAGGGCGCGGCGGCCCTGCTGCTGGTGGGCCTGGGCGCCGCCTTCGGCAGCGGCTTCAAGGCCATGGTCGAGTTCACGGCGCCGGTGTTCTGGCTGTTCTTCCTGCTTGCCGGCGCCTCACTGTTCGTGCTGCGCCGGCGCGAACCCGAGCGGCCGCGCCCCTTCAAGGTGCCGCTGTTCCCCCTGCTGCCCCTGCTGTTCTGCGCCAGTTGCGCCTGGATGCTCTGGTCCAGCCTGTCCTACGTGTTCAGCCAGACGCTGGGCGGCCTGAATGCGGCCTGGATCGGCGTGGCCGTGCTCGCCCTCGGCGTGCTGCTCCTGCCCCTGCTGCGCCATTCGCCCGCCAGCCCGGGCGCCTCCCACCTGCCGCCAACCGAACAAGGAGAATCCCGATGAACGATGACATCAGCCGCCGCAAGCTCCTGCTGCTCGGCGCCACCACCGGCCTGGGCCTGCTGCCCCTGCACTCGAGCCTGGCGCAAACCGACACCACGGCCGCAACCACCGCCAGGCTCGACGTGCCCTACGTGCCCACGCCCCAGGAAGTCGTCGACCGCATGCTGGCGCTGGCGCGGGTCGGCAAGAACGACGTCCTCATCGACCTCGGCTGCGGCGATGGCCGCATTGTCGTCACCGCCGCCAAGCAACTCGGCGCGCGCGCCAGCGGCATCGACCTCGATCCGGTGCGGATCTCCGAAGCGAAGGAAAACGCGCGCAAGGCCGGCGTCGAAGACCAGGTGAGCTTCAAGGTCGGCGACCTGTTCGAGGCCGATCTGTCGTCCGCCTCGGTAGTCACCCTTTACCTGCTGCCGACGATCAACACCCGGTTGCGTCCACGCCTGTGGCAGCAACTGAAGGTGGGCTCGCGCGTGGTGTCGCACGCCTTCGACATGGGGCCGGAGTGGCCGCCGGAGAAAACCGCCACCGTCGACGGGCGCAGCATCTATTACTGGACCATCACGCAGGCGCAGAAGCGCAAGGCCAAGGCTTGACGCGGCGTCCGCAGCAGCCCTGACGTTGGCGTTGGCATTGGCATTGGCGCCAATGTTGGCGTTGGCTCGGGCGCTGGTTCCGGCACCAGCACCGGCGGCAAGGCCGGCGTGAGCCAGTGCCCCGCACAGTAGCGATCCGGTTTGCACCGGCGGCGATTCCGTGTACACTCTGAATGAGAATCATTCTCATCGAAGGCGAAGCCTGGCCACATCTGAACCGTGGCCGCTATGCCGGATGCCCGACACCGTACACAGCCATCGCCACGCAAAGGATCCGTATGTGCGACAAACACCGTTCGCTCGACCCAGCCAACGTGCAATTCCAGACCCAGCAGAGTTCGCGCCGCCGCCGCATCTGGGAGCTGTCCCGTAACTGCCATTGCCCGCTGATCGGCGTTGCCCTGCCGCTGGGCACGCTGCGCAAGCTGGTCGAAAAAGTCACCGGCGGCGAGCTGATGCACGACGACTACGAGGTCCACGTCGGCGCCGTCAACGATTGCACCAGCCGCAACCGGCTGGCCGAGGCCGTGCAGAAGGAACTCGAGCGCCGCTATGCGCAAGTCATCTTCCGCTTCCGCACCGCCAAGACGGCGGCCCAGGTGGCCGAACTGTGGGAAGCGGCGGTGGCCGCCGGGGATGTGGCCGGCGCCTTCTGGGCCGGCCTGTCGCACCCGGCCTGCGTGCCGGCGCTCGAAGAAAAGATGTGCCGCGACATCCACATGGTGCAGCACCAGGCCGGCGCCTGCGCCCGCGCCGACATCGGCAAGTACAACGCCGTGCTCGGCGACAAGGCGCGCCTCGAAGGCGAACTCGCGCGGCTGCAGGCGCGCTGCAATGCCCTGCTCCAGGAACGGAAGGCGGACGCCGACCGCTTCGAGCAGCAACTGATGCAGGCCCGCGCCACCACCATCGCGCGCGAGACCGACGTCCACAACCTGCGCAACGAACTGGCCCAGCTGCGCTCGACCATTCCCGAACTGGAAACCCGCAAGCGCCTGGCAAACCAGTTGGCGCGCATGGAATTGCGCGAAGCCGCGCTGCGCGGCCAGATCGCCGAGCTGAAGGCGAGCCGTGCGGAAGCGATCGCACGCGCCAGCGAGCCTGCGGCAGCGACCGCGGCGCCTGCCATTGCTGCGCCGGCCGTGTCCCAGGTGACGATCCCGATCCGGCTGGTCAACCAGAGCGTGCTCTGCGTTGGCGGGCGCAGCGGCAACATCTCGTTCTACCGCAAGATGGTAGAAAAGATCGGCGCCCAGTTCGCCCACCACGACGGCGGCCTGGAAGACAGCAGCAACCAGCTCGACGCCAGCCTCGCCGCCGCCGACCTGGTCATCTGCCAGACCGGTTGCATCAGCCACGGCGCCTACTGGCGCGTGAAGGAATATTGCAAACGCACCGGCAAGCGCTGCGTGTTCGTCGACAACCCGAGCGTATCGAGCCTGGCGCGCGGGCTGCAGGAAATCGGCGCCGAGCCGGTCCTGGCCGGTCCGGAAGAGATGCCGGCCAGCGAGGCCGATGCGTGCAAGACCTAGCCTGCCTAGCAGCCCGGCAAGGCTGCTCCACCAGCCTTGCCATCGAACCGGTTCGACGCCGCGCAAACGAGGCCGCGTTCGATTGAAACGCGCTTGGAAGCAGGCCCATGGTCGCGTAAAGTGCTGCCACCGGAACCCGACGAGGACGCCATGTACACGAGCAACTGGAACGATCTGTCGACCCTGGGCGTCGCCGCCCTGAAGCAAATGGACCGCTCGCGCCGGGCGCGCGGGCAACTGCTCGATCGCGCCGGGTACGGGCCGCGCGAAACACCCTTCACGGTCCTGTACAGCGAGCCCGGGCTGAAGCTGCGCCGCTATGGCCCCGAGGCCGAGGGTCCGGCCGTGCTGCTGGTACCGGCGCCCATCAAGCGCGCCTACATCTGGGACCTGGCGCCCGAGATCAGCGTCGTCCAGCGCTGGCTGGAACACGGCTACCGCGTCTACCTGGCCGAATGGGTGCCGCTGGACGAGGATGGTACCGCAACGGGCGACGCTGCCGCCGACTTCAGCCTGGCCGGCTATGCCGACCGCCTGCTCGGCCGCTGCCGCGACATCATCCGGCAAGACAGCGGCCGCGAGCGCGTAGTCATCGCCGGCCACTCGCTCGGCGGCATCCTTGCCGCCATCCACGCCTGCCTGCATCCCGAGGCGATCGCCGCCACGGTGCTGCTGGAAGCCCCGCTCGGTTTCGATCCTGCCAGCGACCCATTCGCGCCGCTGGTGCAAGCCACACCCGACGCACGGCGCATCGCCGACGCTTTCGGCCAGGTGCCGGGCAGCTTCCTGAACATGATGAGCGCCGCCGCCGAGCCGCACGCCTTCGGCTGGGAACGCCTGCTCGACCGTACCGTGTCGCTGACCAGCCCGCAAGCCTTGAACAGCTACATGCAGGTCGAACGCTGGACCCATGACGAATTTCCGCTGCCCGGCCCGCTGTTCGTCGACCTGGTGGAAGCGCTGTACCGGAACGATGCCTTCAGCCAGGGCAAGCTGGAGATCGGCACACGCACGGTCGGCCCGCAAGCGATGACAACGCCGCTGGTCAGCGTCTTCGACCCGCGCAGCAAGGTGATCCCGCCGCAGTCCGTCACGCCCTTCCACGCAGCGGCGGCGAGCAGCGACAAGCTGCTGCTCGAGTACAGCGGCGACATCGGCGTCAATTTGCAGCACGTCGGCGTGCTGGTCGGGCGCAATGCCCATGCGCGCATCTGGCCGGCGATCTTCAACTGGCTGGAAGCGCTGGACGACGCGGCGGATGCGCCGGCCAGCGCCGCAGCCGACGCCGAAGCTGAAGCCGACGCGTCAGCGCCTGGCGGTGAAGCACCGGCGGCCTGAACCCAAACCGCTGCGGCGCCGGTCCCGGCGGACGGCTAGAGGTCGAGCACCAGGGTGCCCCGCCCACGCGAACAGCAGGGCGTGAACTGGTCGTTCGCCGCCTTTTCCTCGTCGGTGAAATACTGGTCGCGATGTTCGATGGCGCCGTCCAGCACGCGCGTGATGCAGGTGCCGCACACGCCCTGTTCGCAGGAGACCGGAATCGCGATTCCTGCGTCCTCGAGCACCTGGGTCACACTCCGCCCCGGCGGCACCGTCAGGGTCTGCCCGCTGCTGGCGATCCTGACCTCGAACGGCGCATCCAGCCCCGGCGCCGGCGGCGCGGCGCCGAAGTGCTCGACGTGGAGGCGTTCTTCGCTCCAGCCCAGTTTCCTGGCGGCGTCCGTCACCGCATCGATGAAACCCGCCGGGCCGCAGACGTACAGGTGGGTATCCGGCGCCGCCTCGGCCAGCGTGGCGTCGATGTCCAGGCGCTTCCCGGCGGCATCGCAATGCACATGCACCCGCTGCGCGAACGCCGCGCCCGCGATACGCCGGCGAAAGGCGGTGCGCTCGGCCGAGCGCGTGCAGTAATGCAGCGTGAACGCCGCGCCGTCCTGCGCCAGGCGCTCGGCCATGCACAGGATCGGCGTGATGCCGATGCCGCCGGCGAACAGCAGGTAGCGCGCCGCGTCCACCAGCGGGAAATGGTTGCGCGGCGCACCGATCTGCAGCACATCGCCCGCTTGCAGGCCGTCGTGGATGGCGTTGGAACCGCCGCGCGACTGCGGGTCGCGCAGCACGGCAATCTGGTAGCGGTGCCGCTCGGAAGGAGCGTTGCAGAGCGAATACTGGCGCACCAGGCCGGGGCGGATGTGCACATCGATGTGCGCCCCTGCCGAGAACGCCGGCAGCGCTTGCCCATCGAGCGCCGCCAGTTCGAAGCTGACGATGTCGTCGGCCTCGTCCACCCTGGCCAGCACACGCGTGCGGATCGTTGGAGTCGTGTTCATGAGATAGTCATCCAGGTGAAGCGCCGGCACGAGGGCGTATGCGCTTGCCATCCGCCCATCGTGCCGGCTTCAATCACAGCCCTGGCGCCGCCACCGCCGCCAGCGGCGCCACACCGGCGCCCCGCTGCGGCTCCTGCTGCTGTTGTTGTTGCTGCTGCTGCTTCAGCAAGCGCTCGACGACGCGCCGCGCCCGGTTCGGCCCGACGTCGACATGGATGTCGACCTGCGGCGCACCCGGAAAGCGCAGCATGTTCTGGTACTGGGCCTCGATCACGACCTTGTCCTCGTAGAAGGTCAGCGCCGTCTGCTCGTACACCAGTTCGCTCATGTCCGGCTTGTCCGGATGCCTGTTCGAGGCCATGGTCCACATGTAGTGCGCCGTGGTATCGGTCTCCGGCGTGATGGCGTGGAAGCCGCGCATGTGGAAGCCGCCGCGCTGCGGGTCGCGCATGTCCACCGTGCCCACGTCCGCCCCGCCGGTCCAGATGTTCAGGTGGCTGAGGTTGAACTCGACTTCCTGCCAGCGGTCGATATTCCCCTTGAACGGCCAGGCGCCGGTGTAGGTGGGCGGCGGCGCCGAGTCGGGCATGTGGCGCAGCACCCGCACCTGGTCGCCGCTGGCTTCCACTTTCAGCTGGGCGTTCATGTGCACCTTGGCGTTGCCGCCGATGGTTTTCAGGTGCACGTAGCCGAGATGGCTCAAGTCGAGCAGATTGTCGTGGATCAGCTGCCAGGGCGCGTCGTAATGGAAGACCGCGCCCTTGAAGGTGTAGCGCGGGTCATCGTGCACCCAGTAGGACGGCGGCGCGTGGGTGGGCGCCGCGCCCTGCTCCTGCGGCATCCAGATCCACAGGATCTGGTCCTGCTCCACCAGCGTGAACGACTTCACGCAAGCCTTGGTGGGAACGCGTTCCTGGCCCGGCACTTCGAGGCAGGCGCCCTTCGGCGAGAACAGCAGGCCGTGGTAGCCGCAGCGCAGGCCGCCCTCCTCGACCGTGCCGCAGGACAGGGGCAGCGACTTGTGGCAGCAGCGGTCTTCCAGCGCAGCCACCTCGCCGCTCCCGGTACGAAACAGCACCACCTTGTGGTTCAGCAGGGTGCGCGCCAGCGGTTGGTCCGTCAATTCCCAGGCGAAGCCCGCGACATACCATTGGTTCAGTGGAAACATGATCATGCCCTCCTTATTTCGCTTCCTTGCCCGGGTCCTTCACCGCGTCGAAACGGTCGATCTCGGTGGCGACCAGCTTCGTGCCCTGCTTGTCGATACGGCGGATGTACATGGTCTGCACGATGTCGCGCGTGGCCGGGTCGATCGCCACGGTGCCGCGCGGGCTGGTGTTCGAATAGCCCTTCAGCGCCGCCATGAAGACCGGACCGCTGGCGTCGCCCTTGGTTTTCGCCAGGGTCTTGGCGATCAATTCCATGCCGTCGTAGGAAGACGCAGCCAGGAAGGACGGCGCCATCTTGCCGTTCACGGTCTTGCCGAAGGCTTCGACGAACTTCGCGTTTTCCGCGCCAGGACGCGTGTACGAATAGAAGCCCGAGGAATAGATGCCGACCAGCGCATCGCCGCCGGCCTTCAGCACATCCTCGTCGCCCCAGCCTTCGCCGCCGAGGAAGCGGATGTTCGCCTTGTCCAGGCCCTTTTCGCGGTAGGCCTTGGTGAACGACACCATCGGCTGGCCGTTCGGCAGGAAGACGTGGATCGCGTCCGGCTTTTCGTCCTTGATGCGCTGGACAAAGGCGCCGTAGTCGACGCTGCCGATCGGCATGCGCACCGAGCCGACGATCTTGCCGCCCAGCGCCGTGAAGGTATTGTTGAACCAGGTCTCGGCATCCACGCCCGGCGCATAGTCGGCCACCACCGTGAACACGCGGCGCGCGCCGGTTTTATACGCCCATTCCGCGAGCGGCTTGGCCGACTGCGCGATCGTGTAGGACACGCGCGTCACGTACGGCGAACGCGCCGTGATGGCGGAAGCGGCGGCATTCATCACCACCATCGGCTTCTTGCCCTGGTCGGCGATGCCGGCGGCGGCCATCGCGTTCGGCGTGAACACGAAGCCGGCCAGCACGTCGACGCGGTCGCGTGTCACCAGTTCGGTGGCCAGGCGCTTGGCGATGTCGGGCTGGGTGCCGGTGTCGTCCTTGTAGATGACCTCGATGCGCTTGCCGGCCACGTTCGGGCCGTGCACGCGCAGCCAGGTGTCGATGCCGGCCTTCATCTGGGCGCCGCTTTCGGCGGCCGGGCCGCTAAGCGAGGTGATGACGCCGATCTTGACCGTGTTGCCCTCGGCGTGGACGAAGCTCGTCGCGCTGCCGAGGGATAAAGCGATGCACCAGGATGCGGCGGCGCATCCGTTCGTCCAGTGGTTCATGCTGTCTCCATGATTGTTGTAGGAATCGTCGTCGGCTTGGCGCCGGCTGTTTTTACCTGATTGCCATCCCATCATAGAGAAGCTGTGTTATACCTCAAGCGCATTCGCTGCATAACGTTTATTCCAATTTCGAATACAGGACGGGACCATGAAGCGCGACGACGAATTCGACCTGAACCTGCTGCCGGTGGTGCTGGCCATCGCCGAGGAGCGCAGCGTCAGCCGCGCGGCCGAGCGCCTGGGCTGGAGCCAGCCGAAGGTCAGCATCGCCCTGAACAAGCTGCGCGTGGCGCTGGACGATCCGCTGTTCGTGCGCGGCTCGCACGGCATGGCACCCACGCCGCGCGCCGAAGCCCTGATCGCACCCACGCGCGACATCCTGCTGCGGGTAAAAACCGAGGTACTGGCCAGCGCCGCCTTCGACCCGGCCAGCACCACGCGCCGCTTCACCTTCGCCCTCTCGGATATCGGCGAAATGACCTTCCTGCCCAAGCTGCTGGCCTACCTGCAGACGCATGCGCCGAACGCCACGGTACGCTCGGTTACGCTGCCGCCCGAGGCGATCGCCGAGGGCCTGGAGGCGGGCGACATCGACCTCGCGGTCGGCTACTTCCCCGACCTCAAGGCGCGCAACTTCTTCCAGCAGCGCCTGTTCACCCACTCCTTCATCAGCCTGCTGAACGCGAAGCACCGCATCAAGGGGCCGCGCATCTCGATGGACGACTTCCTGCGCATCGGCCACGCCGTGATCAGCGCCGAAGGCCGCAGCCAGGAGATCTTCGAGCAGCTGCTCACGCGCCACCGCATCGAGCGCCGCATCGTGCTGTCGACACCGCACTTCATGTCGATCCCCTTCATCATCGCCTCCACCGACCTGCTGGTGACGGTGCCGTACGCCGTGGGCGAATCGTTTGCCCGCATCGCGAATATCCGCCTGATCGAGCCGCCGCTCGAGATACCCAACTTCGACCTCAAGCAGCACTGGCACCGCAAGTACCACAAGGACGCGGCCAACACCTGGATCCGCAGCGTGCTGGCGAAACTGTTCTCCGCCTGATGCTGCCTCCGCAAGGAATTGCACCGCGCCGGGCGCGGCAGCGTAGAATCGCGTCTTTGCCCGGTGCCTGCGCATGACTACCCAACCCAAGCCGCCTGCCTCTCTTCCCTCGTCGTCCCCGGCCACGCCCGACCTGGTCCTCGGTCTGGAAGACCGCCCCACCGCCTGGGTCGGCATGCTGGCCGCCCTCCAGCACCTGCTGGCCATCATCGTCCCGATCGTCACGCCTGGCCTCCTGATCTGCCAGGCGCTGGGCGTACCCGCGCGCGATACCAACCTGATCGTCTCGATGTCGCTGGTCATCTCCGGCATCGCCACCTTCATCCAGTGCCGCCGCTTCGGCCCCTTGGGCGCCGGCCTGCTGATCGTGCAGGGCACCAGCTTCAACTTCGTCGGCCCCTTGATCGCCGGCGGCACGCTGATGGTGAAACAGGGCACGCCGGTGGAAGCGGTGATGGCGGCGATCTTCGGCGTGGTGGTGGCCGGTTCCTTCGTCGAGATGGGCGTCTCGCGCATCCTGCCTTTCGTGAAACGCATGATCACGCCGCTGGTGACCGGCATCGTGGTGCTGATGATCGGCCTCACCCTGATCAAGGTCGGCCTGATCAGCATGGGCGGGGGCTTCGCGCCCATGGCCGACGGGTGCTGCGCGAATGGCGCAAACCTGTTGATGTCGGGGATGGTCCTGGCCATCATCGTGGTCCTGAACCGCATCCCCGTGGTCTGGCTGCGCAGCAGCGCCATCGTGATCGCGCTGGCCGCCGGCTACGCGCTGGCCGGCTTCATGGGACGGCTCGATTTCACCGGCATGCATGAGGCGCCTGCCTTCCAGGTGCCGGTGCCGCTGCACTTCGGCCTGAGCTTCTCGTGGTCGCTGTTCATTCCGATGATCGTCATCTACCTAGTGACTTCGCTTGAAGCGATCGGCGACGTCACCGCCACCAGCAAGATTTCGCGCGAGCCGGTCGAAGGGCCGGTGTGGATGCGCCGCATCAAGGGCGGCGTGCTGCTCAATGGCGCGAATTCCCTGCTGGCCGGTATCTTCAATACCTTCCCGAGCTCGATCTTCGCCCAGAACAACGGCGTGATCCAGCTGACCGGCATCGCCAGCCGCCACATCGGCATCTGGATCGCCCTGTTCCTGGTCGTGCTCGGCCTGTTCCCAAGCGTAGCGGGCGTGATCCAGGCGGTGCCGGAACCGGTACTGGGCGGCGCGGCGATGGTGATGTTCGGCGCCGTGGCCGCGGCCGGCATCAACATCCTGGCCAGCGTGGCGCTGGACCGGCGCGCCCTGCTCATCATCGCGGTGTCGCTGGCCCTGGGCCTGGGCGTGTCGCAGGTACCCGAGTTCCTGGTGCACATGCCGGCCGCGATCCGCAACGTGCTCGAATCGGGCGTCGCCACCGGCGGCATCTGCGCGGTCCTGCTGAACTGGTTCCTGCCGGACAGCCATCCGCAGCACGACAGCGCCCCGCACTAATCCCGCACTGAGCCGCACTGAGCCGCACTCCCGGCTCCCGCCCCGCGCGGGGCCGCCTCCCTCTCCGCCACCCTTG
>DAMABW010000105.1:0-12299 GCA_031999925.1 Massilia sp.
CGGGTCGGCGCCCAGGGCCACGGCCACCGGATACGGCTGGCCGGGGTTGGCGATCGCATGTTCGCGGAAGTCGAGCGCGCCGCCGCGGTGGGCCAGCCAGCGCATGATCACCTTGTTCGGCCCCAGCACCTGCTGGCGATAGATCCCCAGGTTCTGCCGCTTCTTGTTCGGCCCCTTGGTGATCACCAGGCCCCAGGTGATCAGCGGCGCGATGTCGCCCGGCCAGCAGTGCTGGATCGGCAGGCGGCCGAGGTCGACGTCGTTACCTTCCCAGACGATTTCCTGGCATGGCGCGCCCTTCACTTCCTTCGGCGCCATGTCCCACACCGCCTTCACGAGCGAACCCATGTCCATCACGTCCTTGAAACCGCGCGGCGGCTCCGGCTCCTTCAGGCGCGCCAGCACGTGGCCGATGCGGCGCAGCTCGCCGACATTCCCGGCGCCCATGCCGAGCGCCACGCGCTGCGGGGTGCCGAACAAATTGCCAAGTACCCGGATCGTATGGCCGGTCGGTTTTTCGAACAGGAGCGCCGGTCCGGCGGCGCGCAGGGTGCGGTCGCAGACCTCGGTCATCTCGAGATGGGGCGATACCGGGATGGTTACCCGCTTTAATTCGCCTATTTGTTGCAACTGGGACATAAAATCCCGGAGATCCGAATATTTCATCAACTTTTACTTGTTTTTTCGATTGCTTGAGGTTAATCAAATACAGTGGCCAAGTGATTGATTTGCCACGGTATTGCTGAGCTGGCGTGACAAAAGTCAGATTTAAAAGTTATTAAGCGCGTTCGTGCTAGTATTGACTTGGTATAAACCACCTCTTAGAATCCCCCCTACTTGATGAGGCGGCCACATTTTGCAGTGATTGTAGCCGTTCTCATAACTTCACGGGGTCGGGGCCCCAACGACATTTTAAGGAGTGTTTTCACGAGGCGTCTGCCTCAAGAGCCTTCGGGTTCTATCCCCCGAGACAGTTGTTGAGCCACTGGCAATGCCACCCAACCTGGGTCATGCGGCCAGCTGTAGCAAAGCAATGACGGCGTTTTGGCCAGCCCACGATGGGTGGCCTGACGATTTTTCTGATGCACGGCATTGGTAACCCAACCGCAGCGCCTGGAGCGCCGCGACGGGATCGCTTTTGCCGCGACAAAGGGGACTTCGATGATCAATCGTTTGTTCGGTACGAGCGCAAGGCTCGTCCAACTGGCCAGCCAGCCGGTCTCATGGACTTCCATGGGCAAAACGGCGCGTGGTCTGATGACCACCATGCAGCACACCCTGACCGTTTTCGGTCTCTCGGCAGTGGCGGTACTGGCCCTGCTCTACAGCAACCCGGACGCTGCCAAGAAAGTATCCGAGTTCCTGCACCCGGAAGCCGCCGCACCCGCTTCCGCACCTGCCCCCGTCGTGGTGGCGCAGGCAGCACCCGCACCCGCCGTGGCGCCCGAGCCGGTTGTCGCGGCCCATGACGCCAAACTGCTGGGCAACACGAAACAGCAGCAGAACGTGACCTCCTGGCTCGCCAAGCGCTACCGCGTGGCCGGCGACGCCGCCAACATGCTGGTCTCGACCGCCTATGTGACGGCGCACGAGGTCAAGCTCGACCCGCTCCTGATCCTGGCGGTGATGGCGATCGAATCGGGCCTGAACCCGTTCGCGGAAAGCCCGATGGGCGCCAAGGGCCTGATGCAGGTGATGGCCAAGGTACACCACGACAAGTTCCAGCAGGTGGGCGGCGCCCAGGCGGCGCTGAACCCGGTTGCCAACATCCGGGTCGGCTCCCAGATCCTGAAGGACTACGTGAAGCGCACCGGTTCGGTGGAAGGCGGCCTGAAGACCTATGTGGGCGCGGCCGACTTCGAATCCGACTCGGGCTATGGTGCCCGCGTGATGGCCGAGTGGAACCGCCTGAAGCAGGTAGCGAACGGCAAGAAGGTGCCGACCCGCACTCCGGCAGCGCCGACGCAGATGGTCGTCAAGCGTGCCCAGCCGGAAGCCCCGGCTCCCGCACCGAAGGCTGAAGCGGCTGCGCCTGCCGAGGGGCATACCGAGACGCTGGCGGCGAACCTGTGAGCTTCTCCATATAGACACTCCTCATGGCCACCCTTGCGGTGGCTTTTTTTATGGCGCAGGTGTCGGGACTCGCTGGCGTACACTTGCGACGGGGTTGGGTTTCGTAGGGTGGGCATTCGTAGTGCTGGCATCTAGCCAGCCCTAAGAATGCCCACCCTACAACAGCCAAACCAAAAACAAAAAAGCCACCGCGCCGCAAGGCAACGGTGGCTTTCTAGCCGGTTCTACTAATATATATAGTAGCAGTACGTTTTAACGCCGCGCGTCGGCCGCCACTTCGTCGGGACGCAGTTGGCCGGCCAGCTTGTCGAGCACGCCGTTCACGTACTTGTGCCCGTCGATACCGCCGAACGACTTGGTCAGCTCGACCGCTTCGTTGATCACGACGCGGTAAGGAATTTCCGGGTGATTCTTCAGCTCGTAGGCGCCCAGCAGCAGCACGCCGTGTTCGATCGGCGACAGCTCGGCGATGCCGCGGTCGATCAGCGGGGTGATGGTTTCGCGCAGTTCGAGCGAGGTGCTGATGGTGCCGTTGAGCAGGCCGGCGAAGTAGTCGCCATCGGCCTTGTCGAAACCATGCGCCTGGCGGATGTTCTTCGCCACCGTGCTCGACGGCTCATTGTTCAGCAGCCATTGGTACAGGCCCTGCAGCGCGAACTCGCGCGCGCGGTGGCGCGGGGTGCGGTTCTTGCTCGGGTTGGCGTGGGTGGTCTTGTCGTTCATTGTTTTCCTTGGATTACTCTTCTTCTTCCGGATGCAGCTCTTCGAGCGCCATCAGGAGGTTGGCCATTTCGACCGCGACCTTGGCCGCGTCGCTGCCCTTCTCGGCCATGCGCGCTTCGGCTTGCGCATCGTTTTCGGTGGTGAGGATGGCGTTGGCGATCGGGATACCGTAGTCGAGGCCGATGCGGGTGATGCCGGCGCCCGATTCGTTCGAGACCAGCTCGAAGTGGTAGGTTTCGCCACGGATCACGGCACCCAGTGCGATCAGGGCGTCGAACTGCTGGGTCTCGGCCATCTTCTGCAGCGCCAGCGGCACTTCCAGCGCGCCCGGCACGGTCACGTGCAGGATGTCTTCGTCGGCCACGCCCAGGCGCTTCAGTTCCGCCAGGCAGGACGACAGCAGGCCGTGTCCGACGTCGGCGTTGAAGCGCGCCTGCACGATCCCGATGCGCAGGTCTTCGCCCGTCATGTTGCTTTCATAAGTTCCTACGGTCATGGCTGCCCTCTTCTTGTTGGTCGTATTAATAGATAGTGAAAGTGTACCGCTTCAAGCCGCGGGGCTGGCGATGTATCCGGTGACTTCGAGGTCGAAACCGGTCATCGACGGCATCTTGCGCGGATTCGCCAGCAGCTTCATCTTGCCCACGCCGAGTTCCTTCAGGATCTGGGCGCCGATGCCGTAGGTGCGCAGGTCCATCGTGGCGGCGCGGCCGCTCGGGCGCGCGCCCGGGGCGTCGATCGAGGCAAATTGCGAGAACAATTGCTCGGCGGTTTCGCCGCAGTTCAGCAGCACCAGCACGCCGCTCTCGCTCTTCTTGATCGCTTCCATCGCCGAGGCCATGGTCCAGGAGTGGGTGGTGGCCTTGTGTTCCAGGATGTCGAGGATCGACACCGGTTGGTGCACGCGCACCAGGGTCTCGACGTCGCGGTCGATGTCGCCGTGGACCATCGCCAGGTGGGCGCAGCCGCTCGGCTTGTCGCGCCAGGCCATCAGCTTGAATTCGCCGTGGGCGGTGTTCAGGGTGCGCTCGGCAACGCGCTCGACCAGGCTTTCGTTCTGGCTGCGGTAGTGGATCAGGTCGGCGATGGTGCCGATCTTCAGGTTGTGTTCTTTTGCGAACTCGATCAGGTCGGGCAGGCGCGACATGGTGCCGTCTTCCTTGATGATCTCGCAGATCACCGAGGCAGGGGTCAGGCCTGCCATTTCGGTCAGGTCGCAGCCGGCTTCGGTGTGGCCCGCGCGCATCAGCACGCCGCCCTTGACCGCGCGCAGCGGGAAGATGTGGCCCGGCTGCACCAGGTCGTCGGGCGTGGCGTTCTTGGCCACCGCCACCTGGATGGTGCGGGCGCGGTCGGCCGCCGAGATGCCGGTGGTGACGCCTTCGGCCGCCTCGATCGAGACCGTGAAGTTGGTGCCGAACGAGGTGCCGTTACGGCTGGTCATCATCGGCAGCGCCAGGCGGTCGCAGATTTCTTCGGCCAGGGTCAGGCAGACCAGGCCGCGGGCGTGGCGGATCATGAAGTTGATCGCTTCCGGGGTGACGAAATCGGCTGCCAGCACCAGGTCGCCCTCGTTCTCGCGATCTTCTTCGTCGACCAGAATGACCATGCGCCCGGCGCGCAGTTCGGCAACGATTTCCTGGGTGCTGGAGATTGACATGTAGATTCCTCGAGAATGGTGACAGATGCGGGTAACGGATACGGGTGACGGATGACGCGTCGTGCGTAATCCGCTATTTTAAAGGATTTGCCGGCTCCCGGCCTCCCATCCTCACGCCGGCTGCTCGACAATTTGGCGCAGACGCCATGCCAGCCGCATAAGCTCGTTGCAACATTGCAACAAGTTATCATTTGTTCAAATACAATTGTTAAACGTTATCTCTTAAAATGCAAATCGTGGTGTTTGCGACATCGGCTGGATTATGATGATCCGGTCTAACGCGCCGGCGTGCTGCCGCCGTCGCATTTTTGGAGTAGTCATGCCCGTTCCGCCAATCCGTCGTCCGTTCGCCGCCGCAGCCCGGGAGAACGATTGATGGCCACTATCCTCATCGTCGACGACCGTCCGAGCAACCGCGCCTACCTGCTGGCCCTGCTCGGCTTTACCGCCCACCGCCTGCTCGAGGCCGACGACGGCGCCACCGCCCTCGAACTGGTGCGCGCCCACCGTCCCGACCTGATCATCACCGACATCCTGATGCCGAAGATGGACGGCTACGAGTTCGTGCAGCGCCTGCGCGCCGACCGCGACCTGGCCGCCACCCGCGTCATCTTCTATTCCGCCGTCTACGCCGAGCGCGAAACCCTGGCCATGGCGCGCAGCTGCGGCGTCGAGCGCGTGCTGAGCAAGCCGTCCGACGCCGACGCCATCATGGAAGCGGTGAACGCCGAGCTGATGCTGGCCGGCGCGCTGCCCAGCGCCCCGCCGGCGGCTGTTGCGGCCGAGGCGCCGGCCCCTGTATCTGCTCGTGTGACTGCGCCAGTCACGGCTCCCGCTTCCCCTCCGGCGCCGCCCGCCGGCACGCCCGACACCTGCGCCGCGCCCGAAGGCCAGCTGAACGCGCGCCTGGCCGCGCTCGAAGCCATGTGCCTGCAACTGGTCGGCGAGCGCGAAGTCGAAGGCCTGGTCACCTGCTTCCTGCAAGCGGCCGGCCGCATCCTCTGCGCCGACGAGCTGGCCCTGTGCCTGTTCGAGCGCGACGAGCGCAGCGTGCGCCACCTGAGCGCGCAAGGCTTCGACAGCGCCCTGGTCGCGCCCCACGCCGCCAACGACCTGCGCCTGCCCGGCGCCCTGGTGCACGCGCGCGAAGCCCTGCTGTTGAAAGCGGGCGAACCGCTGCTGGCTACCCTGCCATCGCAGCATCCGCGCCCCGGCGCCTTCCTCGGCCTGGCGGTGCGTGACCTGCAGCACCTGCACGGCTGGATGTACTTCGTGCGCGCGCCCGGCGCCGCGCCCTTCGGCGAAGAAGACCGGCGCTGGGCCTCGGCCCTCGGCGCCCACCTGGCGGTGGCCTACGAAAACCTGAACCTGTACGGGGTGGTGCAGCGCCACGCCGCCCAGCTGCAGCTGGAAGCGACCGCGCGCGCCCGGGCCGACGCCGCCCTGCGCGACAGCGAACACCGGCTCGAGCTCGCGCGCCAGGTCTTCGACAGCACGCAGGAAGCGATCATGATGACCGACGCCTGCGCCAACATCGTGGCCGTGAACCCCGCCTTCGAACGCATCACCGGCTACAGCGAGGCCGAGGCCATGGGCCAGAACCCGCGCTTCCTGCGCTCGGGGCGCCAGGACGCCTCGTTCTACCGCGCCATGTGGGACAGCCTGGAGCAGCGCGGCCAGTGGCGCGGCGAGCTCTGGAACCGGCGCAAGAACGGCGAGATCTTCCCCGAGCACACCAGCATCAGCGCGGTGCGCGACGAAAACGGCAAGCTCACCGCCTACGTCTCGGTGTCGAGCGACCTGTCGGCCCTGAAGGCGGCCCATAACCAGCTCGACTTCCTGTCGAACCACGACGCCCTGACCCAACTGCCGAACCGCGCGCTGTTCCAGGACCGCCTGCAGCAGTCGATCGCCGCGGCGCGGCGCAGCGGGCGCCAGTTGGCGCTGCTGATGGTGAACGTCGACCGCCTTTCGCGCATCAACGACAGCCTCGGCCACGCCGCCGGCGACGCCCTGCTGCGCGAAGTGGCGCGCCGCGCGAAAGACATCGCCGGCCCGCTCGACACCGTGGCGCGCCTGTCGGGCGACGAATTCGTGCTGCTGCTGTCGAGCTGCGACGACACCGAAGACATCATCTTCAGTGCGCGGCGCCTGATCGACGCCATCGCCCAGCCGCTGCCGGTGGGCGGGCACGACGTGGTGGTCACCGGCAGCGTCGGCATCAGCGTGTTCCCGCGCGACGGCGACGCGCCGGGCGACCTGCTGAAGGCGGCCGACGCCGCGCTGGCGCACCAGAAGGAGGCCGGGCGCAATGGCTTTCGCTTCTTCAAGGGCGAAATGAACGATCAGGCGCTGCGCTGGCTTGCCCTGGAAACCCATCTGCGGCGCGCCATCGGGCGCAACGAACTGGCCCTGCACTTCCAGCCGCAGGTGGCCACCGGCGACGGCCGCGTGCTCGGCATGGAAGCCCTGCTGCGCTGGCACAGCCCGGAGCTGGGCCGCATCTCCCCGGCCGACTTCATTCCGCTGGCCGAAGACACCGGCCTGATCCTGCCGATCGGCGACTGGGTGATCCGCCAGGCCTGCCTGCAGAACAAGGCCTGGCAGGATGCCGGCCTGGCCCGCGTGCCGGTGGCGGTGAACGTCTCGGCGCACCAGTTCAAGGCCGGCACCGTACCAGCCGTGGTGCGCGCCGCGCTGCAGGAATCCGGGCTGGAGGCGCGCTACCTCGAAGTCGAACTGACCGAGAGCGTGATGCTGGGCGATACCACGGCCGCCGAGGCCCAACTGGCCGAGCTGCGCGCGATGGGCGTGTCGCTCTCGCTCGACGACTTCGGCACCGGCTATTCCTCGCTCGGCTACCTGTCGCGCTTCTCGCTCGACAAACTGAAGATCGACCAGGCGTTCGTGCGCAACATCACCGTCGATACGCGCAGTGCGGCGATCGCCCAGGCCACCATCGCGCTGGCCGAAGGCCTGGCGCTGCGCGTGGTGGCGGAAGGCGTCGAGACCGTGGCCCAGCGCGACTTCCTCGGCCGCATCGGCTGCGCCGTGCTGCAGGGTTACCTGTACAGCCCACCGGTGCCGGCGCGCGAGATGCAGGAACTGCTGCAGGCGGGCCGGGTGGCGCTGTGACGACCACCAGGCTTTACAATAGACCTTCGACGCTCATTTACAGAACCCCGTCACGGAATCCCGATGCTCACCCAATTCGTCCGTAGCACCTGTCTCGCCGTTGTCTTTCTCGCCTATCCCTTCGTTGCCGATGCCGCTCCCGCCGCCGCGAAAGCGGCCAAGGCGCCCCAGGGCGCCAAAGCCGCCAAACCCATCCAGCTCGATGCGCCGATCCCGGTCGGGCCGCAGGTCAAGGTCGGCAAGCTGGCGAACGGCCTGACCTACTATATCCAGAAGAACGCGCGTCCCGAGCGCCGCGTGGAACTGCGCCTCGTGGTCAAGGCCGGCTCGATCCTCGAGGACGACGACCAGCAAGGCCTGGCGCATTTCGTCGAGCACATGGCCTTCAACGGTACCGCCAACTTCAAGAAGCACGAACTGGTCGATTACCTGCAGTCGATCGGCGTGAAGTTCGGCGCCGACCTGAATGCCTACACCTCGTTCGACGAAACCGTGTATATCCTGCCGATCCCGACCGACAAGCCGGAGAACGTCACGCGCGCCTTCCAGGTGCTCGAGGACTGGGCCCACGGCCTGAGCTTCGAGGATGCCGAGATCGAGAAGGAACGCGGCATCGTGCTCGAAGAACTCAGGCTCGGCAAGGGCGCCGGCGACCGCATCGGCAAGAAGCTGTACCCGAAGATGTTCAATGGTTCGCGCTACGCCGAACGCCTGCCGATCGGTAAAGAAGAAGTCCTGCGCACCTTCCAGCCCGAGACCCTGCGCCGCTTCTACCGCGACTGGTACCGCCCCGATTTGATGGCGGTGGTGGCGGTCGGCGACATCGAGCCGGCCGCGGCCGAAAAACTGATCCGCGCCCACTTCGGCAAGCTGAAGAACCCGAGCCCTTCCCGCGCACGCATGTACGCCGACATTCCGCGCCGCGACGACACCGAGGCAGTGGTCGTCACCGACAAGGAAGCCGGCGGCAACAGCATCCTGATCCGCTATCCGGTGATGCCGGTGCGCGAGCCCGACACCGTGCGCGGCTACCGCGAGCAACTGGTCGAAAGCCTGTTCACCGGCATGCTGAACCTGCGCCTGGTGGAACTGTCGCAGCAGGCCGAGCCGCCCTTCCTGCGCGGCGGCAGCGCCCTGAGCAAGCTGACGCCCTTCTATAAAGCCTACAGTTCGAGCGCGGCCGTCGGCCCGGGCGGCGCGCCGAAAGCCATCGACGCCCTGGTGCGCGAGAACGAGCGCGCGCGCCAGTACGGTTTCAGCGCTGCCGAACTCGAACGCGCCAAGAAGGACATGATGCGCAGCTTCGAGCGCAGTTACAACGAACGCGACAAGACCGATTCCGGCGCCTATGTCGGCGAGTACATGCGCAACTTCCTGCAGCAGGAACCGATTCCCGGCATCGCCGCTGAATACGGCTATGCGACCGAACTGCTGCCCGGCGTGACGCTCGACGAAATGAACGCCTACGCGCGCCGCACCATCCCGACGGATTCGGGCAAGCTGGTGGTGTATACCGGCATCGCCCGTGCCGACATGCCGCCGCCGGAAGGCGACGCCCTGCTCGCCGCCCTGGCCACGGCCGAGAAGCAGCAGGTCGCGCCGCGCGAGGAAAAGGCGCTCGGCTCGACCCTGATGGCGCAGCCGCCGCAAGCCGGCAGCATCGTCAAGGAGACCCAGGACAAGGCGCTGGGCCTGACCGAACTCACCTTCTCGAACGGCGTCAAGGCGATCCTGAAGTCGACCGACTTCCGCAACGACCAGGTGGTGATGAGTGCCGCGCGCTTCGGCGGCCAGAGCCTGTACGGCGACGGCGACATCCTGAACGCGCGCTACGTGAATGCCATCGTCGCCAGCATGGGCCTGAAGGATTACTCGCCGCTCGATCTGTCGCGTGTATTGGCCGGCAAGGCGGCGGCCGTGACCATGGGCCTGTCGGGCTACAGCGAAATCGTCGGCGCTTCCTCGGGCGCGACCGACATCGAGACCATGCTGCAAATGCTGTGGCTGCGCTTCGACGCCGTGCGCCGCGACGAAGACCTCTTCAAATCCTTCATCGGTAAACAGGTGGAAGCGGCGCGCAACCGCCTGGCCCAGCCGGGCGCACGCTTCGGCGACACCCTGATCGCCACGCTCTACAACAACCACCCGCGTGCGCCGCGCCAGCTGCGCCCGGAAGAGTTCTCGCAGATCAGCCTGGACCGCAGCATCGCCATCTACCGCGAACGCTTCTCCAGCGCCAAGGACCTCACCTTCATCATGGTCGGCAGCTTCGACATCGAGAAAGTAAAGCCGCTGCTCGCGACTTACCTCGGCAGCCTGCCGACGCCGGATATCCCGACGGCCTACCGCGACGTCGGCCTGCGCCCGGTGAAGGGCGTGGTCAAGCGCGAGGTCCACAGCGGCAGCGAACCGAAGAGCACGATCTCGCTCACCTTCACCGGCGACGCCACGTTCTCGGCAGCGGAGCAAATGCGCATCCAGGCCCTGGTCGAGGTGCTGAACATCCGCATCATCGAGGTGTTGCGCGAGAAGCTCTCACTGATCTACGGCGGCAGCGCCAGCGCCTCGCTGGGCCGGATTCCGTATGAGAGCTATTCGCTGTCGGTGACCCTGCCGACCGGGCCGGAGAACGTCGACAAGGTGATTGCCGCCACCTTCGAGGAATTCGAGCGCCTCAAGCGCGAAGGGCCGAGCGCGGCGGATTTGGCGAAGGTGAAGCAGAACTGGATCCAGAACCACCGCCGCGCGCTGCGCGAGAACGGCTACTGGCTGGGCCGCCTGCAATCGGCGCTGCTCGACGGCACCGATCCGGCGGCGCTGCTGACGCACGAGGCCCGCGTGCAGGCCTTGGGCGCGGACGAGGTGCAGGATGCGGCGAAGCGTTACCTGAACACGGGGAATTACGTGCAGGTGGTGCTGTATCCGGAAAAAGGTGCCGCGCCGGCGGCGAAGGAAGAGCCGGCGAAGGCGGAAGCTGCGGCAAAGGAAGCGTCGGTGAAAGCGGCGAACTAACCGGGAACCCGCAGCCGCAGCCGCAACCGCAACCGCAACCGCAACCGTAGGGTGGGCACTCCGTGCCCACGCGTCTACGTGCTTATCCTTTTTGCGTTGGCCGAGACGTTTCGCTCCGCAGCGCTGCCAACAACCCGGGTCACCGCCGGTGCGGGTTGTCGGTAACGCCGGCGAGCGAATGGTCGCCGCACGTGGGCGACATCAAGCGCACGTCACCGCGTGGGCACGGAGTGCCCACCCTACAAGCATCCAGCGCTGACTGACCGGTCACTGCTTCAAGTACTTCTCGAACCACTCCACCGTCCGCCTGCGCTGATCCAACTGGTGCTCCGGCTTGCGAATCGCATGCCCCTCCCCTTCGTAGATCACCAGCGCCGTGGGCACCTTCATCGCGCGCAGGCCGTGCCAGAACTCCATCGATTGCACCGCCGGCGTCTCGACGTCGCGCTCGCCCACGTAGATCAGGGTCGGCGTCCTGGCATCCTTGATCGACTCGATCGGCGAGGCCTTGCGGTACACCGCCGGGTCGTCGTACATGGTGGCGCCGAAGAACGGCACCATCCACTGGTCGATGCCGTTCTGGCCGTAGTAGCTGATCCAGTTGGCGATGCCCGCCCCCGCCACCGCCGCCTTGAAGCGGGTGCTGTGCGTGACGCCCCACATGGTCATGAAGCCGCCGTAGGAGTGCCCCATCAGCCCGAGGCGATTGCCGTCGATCGGCGCCTGCGCGATCGCCGCGTCGACCCCGGCCAGGATGTCGCGCCAGTCGCCGCCGCCGAAGTCGCGCCGGTTGGCCGAGGTGAACGCCAGGCCCTGGCCGTAGCTGCCGCGCGGGTTCGGCTGGAACACGTAGTAGCCGCGCTCGACCAGTTCGCGCACCAGCGGATTGGCCGAGTCGCCGGCGCCGACATAGCGCGGCGTGGCCGCCGAAGCCGGGCCGCCGTGGACGATCACCACCATCGGATGCTTGCGTCCCGCCTGCGGCTGGCGCGGGCCGACCAGCCAGCCCTGGCTGCGGTAACCCTCGTTGGTCCAGTCGATGCTGCGCGCCGCCACCTGCGGCGCGGCGTCGTCGTTGTCGCGCGTGATCGGCATGAGTTCGTTCACCCGGCCGGCGGCGATCCAGGGCGCCTTGTCATAGGTCTCGAACACCGACACCGCCGCGCCGCCATCGGCGCTGAACACGATGCGCCCGTCGCGCGAGCCGCTGGCCGTGACCGCGCTCGAGAACAGGGTACGCGTGCTGCGCGCCTGCGGATCGACGGCGACGATCGTCATCCGATCGCCCTGCAGGCTGGAGGCGACCAGGCCGCTCCCTTTCCAGGCCAGGCCGTTGAACGAGCCGGCGTAGTTGGGCGTGACGTCAACCGGTTCGCCCCCGCCGAACGGCACCGTGAAGATGTCGCCGCCAACCGAGCCGAAGTCGCTCATCAGGCCGCCGACAAAGGCCGCCGTGCGCCCGTCCGGCGACACGTGCGGCAGGCTGACCTGCATCTTCGGCGCCGCGACGATGCGCAGCGCGCCGCTGGCGGCGTCCACGTGGCCGAGCGTGGCCACCCACCAGTTGTTGTCGCCGTTGCCCTGCGCGCTGGTGGCGATGAATCCCTTGCCGTCGGGCGTCCAGTCGTATTCATACACATAGGTGCCGTCGGGCGAGACCATGCGCGCCTCACCGCCGCCTGCCGGGACGATGGCG
>DAMABW010000106.1:0-12063 GCA_031999925.1 Massilia sp.
GATCGTCACCGACAACGTCGAATTCTCGCCGCGCTTCGCGCCACCTGTCGTCGGCTGGTTCGTGAAGCGTTTCTTCGAGCACCGTCACGCGGTGCTGTCGCGCTCGCTGCGCTGATATCCCGCGCCCTCCCCCTGCACGCGCCGCCCGTCCATGCCGGACGGGTAGGCGCGCACGCCTGAGCTGGCCGCATTGACGCCCACCGCAAATCGGCCTATATTTTCCTCCACCGATTGGAAAGGTTTCCAGTCATCGCCTACCCGAGCTTTCATCAAGACCAACCGTCGAAGTTGGCAAGCCGTGGTGCGGCCGTCCTGGCTCGCCACTTATTCTTGGAGTACAACGAGGAGATGCAGTGAATAACCACAATCAACATCACAATCTTAAGTGGAAACCTTTCCAGACCATCGCGGCCGGGCTCTTGCTGGCCTGCGGCGCCCAGGCGTCGGCCAGCGTCACGAATCCGGCCATCGGCCAATTGCTGTGGTCCGAGGAGTTCAACGGCAACAGCGTGAACACCGCCACCTGGACCGCGCAGGACGGCAACGGCTGCCAGATCAATCTCTGCGGCTACGGCAACGCCGAGCTGCAGTACTACAGCCCGAACAATGCCTCGATCGGCACCGTGCCCTTCGAATCCGGCACGCGCGCCCTCGCCATCCGTGCCCAGCGCCAGACCGTGGGCAGCAACAGCTTCACCTCGGCCCGGCTCGACACCAAGGGCAAGGTGCAGGTCCAGTACGGCATGATCGAAATCCGCATGAGCACCCCGCCGCTGGGCACGGGCTTGTGGCCGGCGGCCTGGATGCTGGGCGTCAGCCCGCAGACCTGGCCGCGCAACGGCGAGATCGACATCATGGAGATGGGACACAAGGCGTCGAGCCGCGCGGCTTCCGGTGCGCCCTCGCCCGACCGCTTCACCGCCTCGAACGTGATCACCTGGCAGCAGGCCGCCTGCGTGCCGGGCAACGAGAGCTGCGCCGCGTCGACCGCCTGGCAGACCAAGAATTGGGTGGTACCGCCGACCTCATTGGCCAACCGCTTTGTGCTGTACCGCATGTACTGGACCGAGAGCGAGATGCGCTTCACGGTCGTCGACAACGGCGTCGAGCGCAACATGTACGACGCGCCGCTGCCGGTCAATTCGCCGGCGCTGCAGGCGCCCTTCTACCTGCTGCTGAACATGGCGGTCGGCGGCAACTTCACCGACGCCGCTTCGCCTACCCAGGTCACGTCAAGCCTGCCGGCGACGATGTACGTCGACTACGTCCGCGTTTATCAACTCGACGGCAAAGGCAGCGTCAAGCTCGGTAACCAGACGCTGCCGGAAGTCGGCAAGTTCGGCGTCTTCACCGACAACACGGCCGTAAACAGCAAGCTGCTTGCCGGCACCAGTTCCGACATCTTTCTGTGGAACGGCGCTTCCACCGGCGCCGGCAACACCGCGCCCTACGAGGGCGGCAACGTGATCGCCTGGAACTACACCGCGCCCGGCCAATGGTTCGGCGGCGGCATCCAGGCACGCCAGGCCCGCGATTTGTCGAACTTCCGCAACGGCATGGTGAAGTTCCGCATCAAGATCCCGGCCAACGTGTCGTTCAACATCGGCGTCGGCGACACCTACACCAACCAGAACTGGGTCAACTTCCCGGCAAATACCACGGCGTATGGCCTGGTGCGCAACGGCGACTGGGCGCAGGGCAGCATCCCGGTGTCGACCCTGATCGGGCCGAGCGTCGCGCTGCAGTCGATGCTCGACGTGTTCATGATCTCGAGCGACGCCAACCGCCTGCCGGGTTCAAGCTTCCAGTTCGCGATCGACGACATCGTCTGGGATTCGGGGTCGAGCGGCGGCGGCACCACCAACCCGCCGCCGAGCAGCGGACCGACCTCGGTCAGCCAGCTGTCGGCGACCACGCTGCAGTTCACGACCACCACCGGCGCTTGGGCCGACGTCCACTACACGGTGAACAACGGGCCGCAGCAGAATATCCGCATGCGCCTCGACGGCAGCACCAACACCTACGTGGCAGGCGGCCTGAAGATCGGCGACGTGGTGCGCTACAGCTTCACCTACTGGGACACGGCGCGCAACTTCGCCGTGGATAGTGCGCAGCAAAGCTATACGATGAAGTAAGGCAGAAGGCTGGAAACGCTGGGCTGCCTGCAAGGGCCGGCCCGGCGCCTGTGGGAGCACACTCCAAATTTCTCTCCCAAGCTGTCTTGTTCAGCAACCGTACTCGGCTGACTCCTCAGCCACGCAGCACCAGCCCCGCCAGCACCAGCATGGTCACGCCCGTGAACGCCTCGACCCCGCGCCACACGGCCGGCCGGCCCAGCACGCCCGCGCAGCGCCGCGCCAGCAGTCCGAGCAGCGAAAACCACAGCAGCGACGCCGCCATCGCCCCGGCCGTGAACGAATGGCGATATTCCAGCGCCAGGCTGCTGCCGACCGCGCCCAGCAGCACGACGGTGTCGAGGTAGACGTGGGGATTGAGCAGCGACATCGCCAGCACCGCGGCCAGCGCCTTGTGCGCCCCGCCCTTCGCCGGCGCGGCTTGCGCACCCTCCGCCAGGCCCGGCGCATCGCCGCCGCGCCAGCTGCTCGCCAGGCAGCGCAGGCCGTACCACAGCAGGAAGGCCGCGCCGCCCCAGCGGCAGGCCGCCAGCAGGCCGGGCGAGGATTCGATCAGGGCGCCGAAGCCCGACATCCCGAGCGCGATCAGGCTGATGTCGACCATCACGCAGGCCGCCACCGTCAGCGCCACGTGACGCCCGCGGATGCCGGTGCGGATCACATGCGCGTTCTGGGCGCCGATCGGCATGATCAGGCTCGCCCCCAAGCCCAGCCCCTGCATGAATACCTGTTGCGAAAACATCGTCCTGCTCCCCCATGAAAAACCACAGCTTGCGGGACCGGCGGCTTCTCATCAATTATATTAATGTTTTCTAATCCAAGATTAGCGGAGCTAATGGTATGAAGATCGATGCGCGCCGCAGCGAGGCGTTCATTGCCGCCGTCGACACGGGCAGCCTGGACGCGGCGGCGGCGCTGCTGCGCATCACGCCCTCGGCGGTGTCGCAACGCATTACCGCGCTGGAACAGGACATGGGCACGCCGCTGCTGGTGCGTGCCCGCCCCTGCCGCCCGACCGCGCCCGGCACCCGCCTGCTGCAGTTCCTGCGCCGCCAGGCCCTGATGGAAGCCGAATTCCTGGCCGAGCGCGACAACGATGCCGGGCCGGTGCGCGTGGCCCTTGCCGTCAACAACGACACCCTGGCCACCTGGCTGCTGCCGGTGCTCGCGCCCATCCTCATCGACGAACAACTGCTGGTCGAATTCGTGCTCGACAACCAGGGCCACACTTTTTCCCTGCTCGAACAGGGCCAGGCGCTGGCCTGCGTCTCGGGCGAAGACCAGCCGATGCGCGGTTGCAGCGTCACGCCGCTCGGGATGATGCGCTACCGGATGGTGGCCGCGCCCGCGTTTGCCGCGCGCTGGTTCCCCGGCGGGATGGACCGCGAAACTGCGCGCCGGGCGCCGGTGATGGTGTTCGACCGCAAGGACACGCTGCAGACCGCCTTCCTGCTGCGGCACTTCGGCTTGCCCGAAGGCGCCTACCCGTTTCATTACGTGCCGGCCAGCGACCCGTACGTGCAGGCGATCTGACTCGGCCTTGGCTACGGCATGCTGCCGCAGGAGCAATGCGCCGCGCTGCTGGAAACCGGCGAACTGGTCGACCTGGCGCCGACGCTGTTCGCTGACGTGCCGCTGTACTGGCACGCCTGGCGCATCCAGCCGCCGCGGATCGAGCGCATGGGCACGGCGCTGGTGAAGGCAGCACGCGAGGTATTGCTGCCGCTATCTTGATCATATACTCGACAGCAATGTAGAATGATAATCATTCTCATTGAGGTTGCACGCATGCCTTCTATCGACCGCACTCCGCACATGTCCCGCCGTCGCCTGCTCGGCGCCTCCGCCCTCGCCGCTGTCGGCGCCCTGCACTTTCCGCTGGCGCGCGCTACCGAGGGCTGGCAGCCGGCCACCCTGCCGCAAGGCCAGCAACGCGACATCGACTCGACCATCACCGGCCAGCGCTACCGCATCTACGTCAGCATCCCGGCGACGCCCGCGCCGGCCGCCGGCCACCCGGTGCTGTTCGCCCTCGACGGCAACGCCACCTTCCCGGCCCTGGCGCTGATGGCGCGCAGCACCGCCAGCCGCAGCGCCAGCACCGGCCGCACGGCGCCGGTGGTCGTCGGCATCGGCTACCCGAGCGGCCAGGATTTCGGCGGCGGCCGTGCGCGCGACTACACGCCACCAACCGGCAAGGCCACCCCTGCCGGCGAAGGCGGCGCCGACCTTTTCCTCGATTTCATCGAACGCGAACTCAAACCCCTGGTGGCAACGCTCGCGCCGCTCAACCCCAGGCGCCAGGCCTTGTTCGGCCATTCCTACGGCGGCCTGTGCACCCTGCACGCGCTGTTCACGCGCCCTGGCATGTTCCAGACCTACCTCGCGGCGAGCCCATCGATCTGGTACGGCGAGCGCGTCATCCTGAGCGAGGTCGACGGCTTCGCGAAACGCGTCGCGGCCCTGTCCGCGAAACCGGCATTGATGCTGTCGGCAGGCGAACTCGAAGCGTTCAGGAACAGGGGCGCCGGGCCAAAGGACCGCGCCGCCATCGCCGCTGAACGTCGCATGGTCGGCGAGGCCGAGGACCTGGCCGCCAAATTGACGGCCTCGGGTAATCTGGCGCGCGTGGAATACCACCTGCTGGCCAAGGAGAATCATGGGACGGCGATGTTCCCGGCCATGGCGCGCGGGATGGAGTTCTTCATCAACTAAGTCAACCAAGGCCGGGCAACCACAATCTTAATCAACCGTTAATATTGCTGCGCTAACATTCGCGCACTATCAATCGGGAGAATGCCTTGGATGCCATCAACATCGGCCCGCTGGCCATGCCGGTCCGCGTACTGGCGGCCCTTGCCGCCGTGGTCGCCGCGAACCTCGCCGTGCTCTGGTGGCGGCGCCGACGCGGCGTCGATGCCGATCCCGCCCTGTGGCGCATGGTGCTGTGGGGCTTCCTCGCGGCGCGCGCCGCCTTCGTCCTGAAGCATCTCGACAGCTACCGCGCCGATCCGCTGTCGATGCTCGACATCCGCGACGGCGGCTTCGTCGCGTTTGCCGGCCTGCTGGTGGCATTCGCCGTCGGCTTCGAGCAGGTGCGGCGCCAGCCCGTGCTGCGCCGGCCCTTGATGGGCGCGTCGCTGCTGGGCGTCGCGGTCTGGGCCGGCGCCTCGTTCGCCGCGTTTGCCAGCGCGCCGCCCGGCGCACCGCTGCCCGAGATCGCGCTGGAGCGCCTCGACGGTGGCGAGGTCGCCCTGCGTACCCTGTCCGGCAAGCCGATGGTGGTGAACCTGTGGGCCACCTGGTGCCCGCCCTGCCGCCGCGAGATGCCGGCCCTCGGCCAGGCACAGGCGGCGCATCCCGATGTCGCTTTCGTGTTCGTGAACCAGGCCGAGGAAGCCTCCACCATCGCCGCTTACCTCGACAACGAAAGCCTGAAGCTCGGCAATCTCTTGATCGACCCGACACGGGCGCTGGCACGCGCCCTCGACGTCAAGGGCTATCCGACCACGCTGTTCTACGACAAGCACGGCAAGCTGGTGGCGCGCCACATGGGCGAACTCTCGCCGGCCCAACTGCGCGAACGGATGGCGGCGCTGCGCTAGCGCGTCAGGCGGCACGGCGCCCGCGCCGGTAGCCGGCGTACGCCAGCACCGACACCACCAGCCAGAACAGCCAGGTCAGGAAAAATGCACCCGGCCAGAGATGGTCTTCGCCGATCACGCCCATGACCAGGCTGACCGAGCCGGCCGGCGAAGTGCCATCGCGGTCGACCAGGTAGGCACATGGCCAGCCCGCGGCCACCATCATGCAGCCCTTGTCGCACCCCATGTTCGAGGGCAGGACGACGAACACGTCGCGTGGCACCAGGCTGGACAACAAGGCCGCCACCAGTGCGACAAGCCCATGCAGGAACAGGTGTTTCATCGCGCCTCGGACGTGGGTGGGAAGTGCTATATTCTGCTGCAGGCAGCGGAGAAATACCATGCACATCGACTGGATTCATTTCACGCCATGGAGCGCGCTGGCCGGCGGCATGCTGATCGGCCTGGCCGCCGCGCTCCTGCTTCTGCTGGGCGGCCGCATCGCCGGCATTAGCGGCATCCTCGGCGGCCTGTTGCGCCCGAGTTCCGGCGATATCGCGTGGCGCCTGCTGTTCCTGGCCGGGATCGTCCTGGCGCCCGCCATCCTGACCCGCCTCGTCGCGTTCCCCGCAGCCCGCATCGACGCCGACGGCGCCACCCTGGTCCTGGCCGGCCTGCTGGTCGGCATCGGCACCCGCTACGGCGCCGGCTGCACCAGCGGCCATGGCGTGTGCGGCGTCGCGCGCCTGTCGCCGCGTTCGCTGGCGGCCACCGCCACCTTCGTCGCGGCCGGTTTTCTGACGGTCTGGCTGCTGCGCCACGCCTTCGCCTGAGGAGCGGCCATGCAACTGCTGATCGCCTTCGGCACCGGCCTCGTGTTCGGCATCGGCCTGCTCGTCTCGGGCCTGGCGAATCCGGCCAAGGTGCTGGCCTTCCTCGACCTCGGCGGCGCCTGGGACCCTTTGCTGCTGTTCACGATGGGCGGCGCCGTCGCGGTGGCCGCGGTCGCCTTCCGCAGCGCCCGGCAACGCGGGCGCACCCTGCTGGGCGTGGCGATCCGCCTGCCGGGGGCCACCGGGATCGACCGCTGCCTGGTGCTGGGCAGCGTGGTCTTCGGCATCGGCTGGGGCCTGGCGGGCTTTTGTCCCGGCCCGGCCATCGCCTCGCTTGCCGCCGGATCGACGAAGCCCCTGCTGTTCGTGCTGGCCATGGTGGCCGGCATGGGCATCTTCGAGCTGGCCGAGTGGCTGCGCCGGCGCCATCCGGAAGTCGCCTGAGCGTTGCGCGCGTGGCGTAGAATGCGGCTCCCGAACCGGAGGCCACCATGCACATCAACCCGATCCAGTTGTTCGACGCCGAGTCGTCGACCTATACCTACATCCTGGCTGCCCAGGACAGTGTCGACGCCGTCATCATCGATCCGGTGGACCGCCACACCGAACGCGACCTGGCCCACCTGGCGCGCCTCGGCCTGAAGCTGGCGTATGTGCTGGAAACCCACGCCCACGCCGACCACGTCACCTCGGCCGGCCGCCTGCGCGAACGCACCGGCGCGCGCGCCGCCGTGCCCAGCGGCTGCGGCATCGCCCCGGCCGAACTGCAGTTGAACGACGGCGACACGGTGCGCTTCGGCGCGGGCGAGGTCATCCAGGTGCTGCACACGCCCGGCCACACCGCCGGCAGCGTCAGCTTCCTGTGGCGCGGCAACCTGTTCAGCGGCGACACCCTGCTGATCGACGGTTGCGGCCGCACCGACTTCCAGGGCGGCAGCGCCGCCGCCCTGTACGACAGCATCCACGGCAAGCTGTTCACCCTGCCCGACGCCACCCGCGTCTGGCCGGCGCACGACTACAAGGGCCAGAGTGTGTCCAGCATCGGCTGGGAAAAGCGCCACAACGCGCGCCTGGCCGAACGTTCGCGCGACGACTTCGTGGCCCTGATGGACAATTTGAACCTGCCGCGCCCGAAACTGATCGACATCGCCGTGCCCGCCAACCGCCAGCTCGGCCTCGGCCACGCGGCCTGAGCCATTCCCGATATTGGTAGGATTGCACGCCGGCATCGCCAACATGCATTAGAATCATCGACTTTTGCACACTGGCGCAGGCGGCAATGGCAGAACCGACGCAACAACTCACACGCGGCCTGAAGGGCCGCCACATCCAGCTCATCGCCCTCGGCGGCGCAATCGGCACCGGCCTCTTCCTCGGCATCGCCCAGACCATCCAGATGGCCGGCCCGTCGGTGCTGCTCGGCTATGCCGTGGCCGGCCTGTTCGCCTTTTTGATCATGCGCCAGCTGGGCGAGATGGTCGTGGCCGAACCGGTCGCCGGCTCGGTCAGCTATTTCGCCGACAAGTACGGCGGCCACATGGCCGGCTTCGTCACCGGCTGGAACTACTGGATGATGTACATCCTGGTCAGCATGGCCGAGCTGTCCGCGGTCGGCGTCTACGTCCAGTACTGGTGGCCCGAGATCCCGACCTGGGTCTCGGCGCTGGCCTGCTTCGCCATCATCAATTCCTTCAGCCTCCTGAACGTGCGCGCCTTTGGCGAACTCGAATTCTGGTTCGCCGTCATCAAGGTCGTCGCCGTGATCGGCATGATCCTGTTCGGCGGCTATCTGCTGGTGAGCGGCACCGCCGGCCCGGAAGCCGGCGTGGCCAACCTCTGGCGCCACGGCGGCTTCTTCCCGAACGGCGTCGGCGGACTGGTGATGGCGATGGCCGTCATCATGTTCTCCTTCGGCGGCCTGGAACTGATCGGCATCACCGCCGCCGAAGCGGCCAACCCGGAAAAGACCATCCCGCGCGCCACCAACCAGGCGCTGTACCGGGTGCTCATCTTTTATGTTGGCGCCCTGTTCATCCTGCTGTCGCTGTTCCCGTGGCAGAAAGTGGTGAGCGGCGGCAGCCCCTTCGTGCTGATCTTCGCGGCCCTGGAGAGCAATGCGGTGGCCACCATCCTGAACGTGGTCGTGCTCACCGCCGCCCTGTCGGTGTACAACAGCGGCGTGTACGCGAATACCCGCATGCTGTACGGCCTGGCGGTGCAGGGCAATGCGCCCGGCGTGCTGAAGAAGCTTACCGCGAGCGGCGTGCCGCTGGCGGCGCTGGGCGTGTCGGCCGCCGCCACCCTGGTCTGCGTGGTGGTGAACTACCTGATGCCGGGCGAAGCCTTCGGCCTCATGATGGGCCTGTCGGTGTCGGGCCTGATCATCAACTGGGCCACGATCTCGCTGGTGCACCTGCGCTTCCGCCGTACGCGCGCCGAAAACGGCCAGGGCGCCACCGTGTTCCCGAGCCCGGTGCATCCGCTCTCGAACTGGCTATGCCTGGTCTTCCTGGCCGGCGTGCTGGTGGTGATGTACATGACGCCCGGCTTGCGCACCTCGGTCTACATGATCCCGGCCTGGCTGCTGTTGCTGTGCGCCGGCTATGCCGTACGCCAGCGGCGCCTGAAGTAAGGCTCCGCTTGTAAAGACGCACCCGCGGCTGGGCTGCGCCGCCGCTTTTGCTTTCCGGTTACCATGCCCGGCTGGACACAGCGCAGCCGAGCATGAGAACACATCACGAACCAACAGGGCCAGGGGGACTGTCCCTGCCGCCGCAGGGCCTGGCGGCCATGCCGCTTGACGCCGCAGCGCCGCCGGGCGTCGACGCCCTGCTCGATATCGTGCCGGCCGGCGTGGTGGTGCACGGCGCCGACTCGCGCGCCTTTTACGCCAACCGCTTTGCGCTCGCCCTGCTCGGCCCCGCCCTTGATTTGATGCGCACCCAGCCGGCGGCATCGGGCGCTTGGCCGCTGCTGCGCGCCGACGGCAGCCCGCTGCCAATCGACGACAACCCCGTGCAGCGCGTGCTGGCCAGCCGCAGCGCGGTGGTCGACGCCGTGATCGGCCTGCGCGGCCCCGCTCCACGCTGGCTGCTGTGCAGCGCGCACCCGGCCTTCGGCCCCGGCGGGCAGATCGACGAAGTCGTGGTCTGCTTCACCGACTGCACCGAACTGAAACGCATGGAGCAGACCTTGCGCGACTCGAAGGAGCGCCTGCGCCTGATGCTGCAGGGCTCGACCGACGCCCCCTGGGACTGGAACCTGGCCGAGCCGCATCCCTACCTGTCGCCGCGCTGGTGGGACATGCTCGGCTACGCCAAGGGCGAGCCGGATGCGAACGACGCGGCCTGGCCCGCGCGCGTGCACCCCGACGACCTGGCGCGCCTGAACGATTACGTCGCGGCCCTGCTGGCATCAAGCGAGTCGGCCTACCGCATCGAATTCCGCCTGCGCCACCGCGCCGGCCACGACGTGCCGGTGCTGTCGCGCGGCGTGGTGCAGCGCGACGCCGCCGGCCGGCCGCAGCGCGTCTCGGGCACGAATACCGACCTCACCGAATCCAAGCACGCCGAGCGGCGCATCTACGAGCTGGCCTACTTCGATGTCCTGACCGGCCTGCCGAACCGCCGCCTGCTGCACGAGCAGATGGCCAAGATCCTGACCCGCAGCGCCCGTTCGCGCCAGTACGGCGCCCTGATGTTCATCGACCTCGACAACTTCAAGCTGCTCAACGACACCCTGGGTCACGACGTCGGCGACCACTTGCTGCGCCTGGTGGCCGGGCGCCTGCGCGACACGGTGCGCGAAAGCGACCACCTGGCGCGCCTGGGCGGCGACGAATTCGTGGTGGTGCTCGAGAACCTGGGCGACACCGAGGACGTGGCCGTGCACGAGACCCAGGCCATCGGCGCCAAGCTGCTGGCGGCGCTGGGCCAGCCTTATCAATTGGCGGCGCGCGTGCACCGCAGCACGCCGAGCATCGGCGTGGCCCTGTTCGGCGCCGATGCCACCAGCGCCGACCTGCTGCTGCGCCAGGCCGACCTGGCCATGTACCGCGCCAAGGGCGACGGCCGCAACACGGTGCGCTTCTTCGCGGCCGGCATGCAGGCCGCGGCCGACCGCCAGATCGACTTGCAGAACGACCTGCGCGACAGCATCCACCACGAGCACTTCGAACTGCACTGCCAGCCGCAGTTCGGCGCCGACGGCCGCCTGCTCGGCGGCGAGGTGCTGGTGCGCTGGCGCCATGACGCGCGCGGCCTGGTCGCGCCGGGCGAGTTCATTTCGCTGGCCGAATCCTCCGGCCTGATCGTGCCGCTCGGCGCGCTGGTGTTGTCCGAGGCCTGCCGCGTGCTGGCGCGCTGGGCCCTGCACCCGCGCCTGCAGGGCTTGACCCTGGCGGTCAACGTCAGCGCCTATCAATTGCGCGAGCCCGACTTCGTCGAGCGCGTGCTCGACACCCTGATGCGCAGCGGCGCCAACCCGCGCCGCCTGTGCCTGGAGCTGACCGAAAGCGTATTCGCCGAAAACGTCGACGCCGTCAGCGCCAGGATGAACGCCCTGCGCGCCCATGGCATCCGCTTTTCGCTGGACGACTTCGGCACCGGCTACTCCTCGCTGAGCTACCTGAAGCGCTTTCCGCTGAACGAACTGAAGATCGACCGCAGTTTTGTTGCGGACCTGCCCGGCGACGCCCACGCCGGCGCCATCGTTGATGCGGTGCTGGCCCTGGCCCACACCCTCGATTTGCAGGTAGTGGCCGAGGGCGTCGAAACGCGTGCCCAGCGCGATTTCCTGGAGGCCCACGGCTGCCGCGTATTCCAGGGCTTCCTGCTGGGCGAACCGCTGCCGATCGCCGGTTTCGAGGCCGGGTTCGGTGCGGGGGGCGGCACACCCTGACGATTCCGCAGGCTGTCGGAAAAGGATTACAATCGTGTATTGACAGCGCTGCAGGCAGGCATGATGAGTTCCGATCGATCCGATGGAGAGTCCCCCGCGCCGCCCGGCTGGTCTTCGCGCGATTTCAAGGTCCTGCTCGACCATATCCCCGCCGGCGTGGTCATCCACGGCGCCGATTCGCGCGCCATCTATGCCAACCGCTGCGCCAACCGCCTGCTCGGCGCCGCCCTCGAGCTGATGCGCATCTACCCGGCCGACTCGAACGCGGTGCCCTTGCTGCGCGCCGACGGCAGCCCGCTGCCGGCCGAGGCCAATCCCGTTTCCTGCGTCCTGCGCACCGGCAGGACGGTGCACGACACCGTCATCGGCCTGCCCGGCGACAGCCTGCGCTGGCTGATCTGCAACGCCTATCCGCTGCACGACGCCGCCGGGCGCATCCACGAGGTGGCGGTCTGCTTCACCGAATGCACCCACCTGAAGCGCACCGAGGAAACCCTGCTGCGTTCGGAAGAGCGCCTGCGCCTTGCCATGCAGGGCAGCACCGATGCGCCCTGGGACTGGGACGTCGGCAGCGGCCTGGTGCATTATTCCGAACGCTGGTGGGACATGCTG
>DAMABW010000107.1:0-1100 GCA_031999925.1 Massilia sp.
AGGCCGATTTCGTTGAATGCCGACAGCGTGCGGCTGACGGTTTCCAGGGTCAGGCCGAGGTAGCTGCCGATTTCGTGGCGCGTCATGCGCAGGTTGAACAGCTTGCTCGAGTAACCCATGGCGGCGAAGCGGTCGGCCAGCGAGACCAGGAAACGGGCCACGCGGGCTTCGGCCGACAGGGCGCCGAGCATGCCGATCATGGCTTGTTCGCGCACCAGCTCGCGGCTCATCACGCCGTACATCAGGTTTTCGAGTTCCATGTGGACCCGGCCCAGGGCAGTGAGTTTCTTGAACGGCAGCAGGATCAGGTCGCAGTCGGACAGGGCCACTGCCTCGGAAGCGTAGTGGCGGGTGTGGATGCCGTCGACGCCGAGCATGTCGCCCTTCATCGGGAAGCTCAGCACCTGCTCGTTGCCGAACTCGTCGATGAGGACGGTTTTCAGGAAGCCGGAGTTGACGATGTACAGGGTGTCGAAGGCCTGGCCGATGGTGTGGACGCGCTGGCCGGTCTTGAACTGTACGTGCTGGAACAGCAACTCTTCCGAGTTGACCGAGACCGCGGCCGGAATGTGGAGCAGGTCGCAGACTTCCTTCAGGTTGGACCACAGGCGGCCCTGGCGCTGGCGGCCGGCTTCCATGGGCGTGGTGTGCATGGTCGACGTGCTGGTGGTGCGAGGATCTGTCGTTTGCTGGGACTGCATGCTCATCTCCAGTGAAGAAGGCTTTCGGGTGGGGCCGCGGATGGGGCCGCACCGGTGCTTCAATAGGAATTCCGAAAAGCGGCAGGCTGGCTTACGGAGAGAAAGGTGATCGCAAGCAAGTCGAAACGCTGGATTCAGTATGCCAACACGAGTCCGGCAGTGGTATCAGCAATGGCTGAATGTGTAGGTAGGAGAGTGGGTAGGAATGTAGGAGTATTCCGACCGAAATACCGTCGCATAGAGTGAGAGCACAGCTTGAAGCGGGTGCGAACCACTGCGAATGGATCAAAGTGCGCGTGGCGCTGGTGGCACGAATGTGACTGGACGGTGTCCAAGTTGATTAGGCTTGTTGACTCGGTCGCGGCTTGTTGACTCTGTCTCAAGTCGTGCCGGCAATAT
>DAMABW010000107.1:1110-11585 GCA_031999925.1 Massilia sp.
TTTGCGCTAGGCCTTCATCGGCGCCAGCAGGCGGTGCGCCACCGCGTATTGCACCATTTCCGACAACGACGTCATGCCCATTTTCTGCATGATGCGCGTCTTGTGGGTGCTGACGGTTTTGACCGACAAATGCAGGTTGTTGGCGATTTCGGTGATCGACTTGCCGCCCACCAGCAGGGAAAACACCTCGAACTCGCGGTCCGACAACTGCTTGTGCAGCAATTGCTCATTCGGCGCCATGATGTTCAGGGCCAGTTGCTCGGCCACTTCGGTGCTGATGTAGGGCCGTCCCGAGGCCACCTTGCGGATCGCGCCCACCAGCTGGGTGCCCGCGCTCTCCTTGGTGAGATAGCCCTGGGCGCCGGCGCGGATGGCGCGCACCGCATATTGCTCTTCCTCGTGCATGGTGAGGATCAGGATGGCCAGCTTCGGCGCCTCGCTGCGTACCTGGCGGATCAGGTCGACGCCGCTGCGCCCGGGCATCGACAAGTCGAGCAGCAGCAGGTCGAAGCCGCCCTGGCGCACCAGGGACAGCACCTCGAAGCCGTTGGTGGCTTCGCCGACGATCTCGACGTCGAGCACGCCGTCGAGGATGCGCTTGAGTCCTTCGCGCATGATGGTGTGATCATCTGCGATGACGATTCTGATCATGTTCCAGTCTCCCGGGTGTCAGGCAAGCCGTGGCTGTGTGGTCCACTAATATAGGTAGATGTCGAAAAACTCAGTCGGCTGCCGGCTCGTTGATCAGGCGGTGCACCAGCACCGGCCGCGA
Source organism: Massilia sp. (assembly GCA_031999925.1). GTDB lineage: Bacteria > Pseudomonadota > Gammaproteobacteria > Burkholderiales > Burkholderiaceae_D > Telluria. The sequence goes on from DAMABW010000107.1 coordinate 1,883, forward strand.
CGTTTGCGAGAGCACCTTGTTGGTCACGCTGCCGAGCAGCAGCTGGCCCCAACCGCTGCGCCCGTGCGAACCCATGAAGATCAGGTCGCAGCCCTGCTGCTCGGCGACCTCGACGATCTTGAGGGCGGTGGCATCGGAAAACGCCGTCATGCAGCTGTGCTGCAGGTTCGCCCTGGCGCAAGAGTTCATGATGCGGCCCATGTAATCCTCGCCCATGCGCTTCATCTGTTCGGCGTATTCTTCCTCGCTCGGGTAGGATGGCGGAATGATTTCGACATAGACGGGGTACTGGTACTCAGGCGCGACGAACAGGGCCAGCACTTCGGCGCCCATTTGTTGTGCGAACTTCACGCCGGCACAGGCCGTATGCTGCGAGACGGCCGAGCCGTCAGTCGTGATCAGAATTTTCCGGTACATGATAGTGTCCTCCCAGACGCATGTATTTTCACCTCACTGCGCAGCCTCGTGATTGTGATAACGCAAGCTGTTGACTTTGCTCAAACATGAGCTCGCTTGCTCCGGACCGGTTCGGAAAACCGTGCACAATCGACGCGACCACAAAACAACACCTGGCTTGCGAAAAGATTCAGGAACTGCACGGTTTTATTGTCGCGGAATTAAGTTTCCTTGTCCATTTCGTTGTACCGCGATCTCTGACATTTACCTACGGCAACCACGCTGCTACACTCGCTAACGAATTTTGGGCTTCCAGCGAGACGGATTTTGCGCGCGGAAGTCCGCATGACCAACGGACCGAAGCACGCAGACCGCGACATTTATATTATGGAGAAGCAGGGATTATGACCGACGCCGCTGACGATTTCGACGCACTATTCGAGGAAGTGGCGGCCCAGCGTGCCAGCGCGGCACCGGCGCCCGCCGCCCCCGCAGCCGCTCCCGCAGCACAACCCGCCGACGAGGACGACCTCGAGGCCTTGTTCGACCAGGTAGCGGCCGGCACGACAGTCGCTGCCGTAGCAGCAGCGCCTGCCGTTGCCGCCTCCGCAGCCGCGGCGCCTGCCGGCGACGCCGCCGAAGGCGAGGGCGACAAGAACATGTACGAACGCCTGGGCGGCATCGTGCGCCTGTTGCACGACTCGCTGCGCGAGCTGGGCTACGACCGCGCGCTGACCGAAGCCTCGTCGCAGATCGTGGACGCCCAGGACCGCCTGGAATACGTCGCCACCCTGACCGAACAGGCCGCCAACAAGGTGCTGAACACCCTGGACGAAGGCATGCCGGCGCAGGACAAGCTGTCGAAGCAGGCCCAGGACATGGACGCGCGCTGGAACGACCTGTTCTCGGGCAAGCTGAGCCTGGACGAATTCAAGGCCCTGGCCGGCGACTCGCGCCAGTTCGCCAAGTCGGTGTCGGCAGCCACCGAAGCCGAGAAGGCGCGCCTGCTCGACATCATGATGGCCCAGGACTTCCAGGACATCACCGGCCAGCTGATCAAGAAAGTCGTGACGATCACCAAGACCGTCGAGAACGAACTGGCCCAGTTGCTGCGCGACAACGCGCCGCCGGAAACCCGCGCCAAGCTGGCCGAGAAGGAAGCCGCACCGGCGCCGCTGATGCAAGGCCCGTCCGTGCCTGACGTGGCGCTGGACCAGGACAATGTCGACGACCTACTTGCCGATCTGGGATTCTAATGGACGATATGCTCAAGGACTTCGTCGTCGAGGCGATGGATCTGGCAGTCAATGTTGAAGAGCACCTGCTGCGCCTCGAACGCGACCCCGAGAACAAGGAAACGCTGAATGCGGTGTTTCGCTCGTTCCACACCATCAAGGGCGGCGCCGGCTTCATGGGCCTGCCCGCGCTGGTCGCGGCCTGCCACCTGACCGAAAACCTGTTCGACGCGCTGCGCACCGGCGCCGCGCCCGTCACGCCGCTGTCGATCGAGGCGGCGCTGCAGGCATCGGGCTTCGTGGCCGACCAGCTGAACGACCTGAACAACGGCGCCGCGCCGGAACAGCTCGCGCCCATGCCGCAGGACCTGGAACGCATCCTGATGGATGCGATCGAGGGCAAGGCGCAAGCCGCGCCGGCTGCCGCCGCGGTGGCTGCGCCTGCGCCTGCCGCTCCTGCGCCGGTGGCGCAAGCCGCACCGGCCGCTGCCCCGGCTGCCGCCGTTGGTGAAGATGGCCTCGACTGGACCGCGATGTACAACGCCGTGGTGCCGGCCGCGAATGCGATCGCCGTCAGTGCGGCCGCGCCCGCTGCTGCTGCTGCCGCTCCGGCCGAAGCGACGCCTGCCGCTGCACCTGCCGCCGCCGCACCGGCCGCACCCGCCGCCGGCAACAAGCCGGGCTGGGATGGCATCGAACGCCGTGGCGATACCAAGGTGGCCGACGCCCGCGCCGCCGCCGCGCCGGCGAAGGACGAAAGCATCCGTATCGATGCGGTGAAACTCGACGCGCTGCTGGAAGTGGCCGGCGAATCGGTGCAGGCCGCCAACCAGGCCGCCGTGCTGCTGGAGCGCCTGTCGCAGTTCAAGTTCGAAGGCCAGGCCGCCACCCTGATGGCGACGCTGACCGAAACCCTGGAGCGCGCCTCGCGCTACTCGGCCGAACTGCAGCGCGCCACGCTGGCGACCCGCATGCAGCCGGTGGGCCGCCTGTTCCAGAAGTTCCCGCGCCTGGTGCGCGAACTGGCGAAAGACCTGGGCAAGGACGTCGAGCTGACCATCGAAGGCGCCGAGACCGAAGTCGACCGCGTTGTCGTGGACAGCCTGTACGACCCGCTGGTGCACATGTTGCGTAACGCGCTGGACCACGGCGTCGAATCGCCGCAGGACCGCGTCGCCGCCGGTAAACCCGCCAAGGCCTTCATCCTGCTGAAAGCCTGGCAGGAAGCCAACAGCGTCATGATCGTGCTGCAGGACGACGGCAAGGGCATGGACCCGGCCAAGCTGCGCAAGAAAGCCTTCGAGAAGGGCCTGATCAGCGAGAACGGCGCGCCGAACGACGAAGACGCCTACCAGTTGGTGTTCCTGCCGGGCTTCTCGACCAAGGAAGTCGCTTCCTCGGTCTCGGGCCGCGGCGTGGGCATGGACGTGGTCAAGACGGCGGTGGAAAAGAACCGCGGCGCGATCCGCATCGATTCCCAACTGGGTTCGGGCACCAAGTTCGCGATCCGCCTGCCGATCGAACTGTCGATCGTGCCGACCATGCTGGTCTCCACCTCGGGCGCCTCGCTGGCGCTGCCGATGGCGGTGGTCGAGCGCGTGGTCGAGCTGCCGGAAGAGTTCTCGATGGTCGGCGGCGCCCCGGTGCTGAAAGACCAGGGCCGTCCGCTGCCGGTGCGTTCGCTGGCCGGCGCGCTCGGCTACGAGGAAGCGCCGGAACGCGTCGGCATCGTCATCAACGCCCCGCAGCCGTATATCCTGGCGGTGGAAGCGGTCGATGGCACGGCGGACCTCGTGATCAAGCCGATGACGGCGCTGACCGTCGAGGGCATCACCGGTACCGCGCGTTCGGCCGAAGGCGAACTGGTGCTGGTGGTTGGCTTGTCCTTCCTGATGGACGGCTGCCGCAGCACGGTGCGCATGGCGGCGTAACAACGCACCAAATCCGTGAAAAGGGTCCGCTGCGGCCCTTGCAAGAAAAAGCCTGTGCAAACCCTGCACAGGCTTTTTTATTTGCATTTGTGTCTTTACATGCAAACGAAATTTGCATAGACAGGCCATTATTGGCAGAATCGTGCACAGAGCGCCGCTTGCCGCACTGCACAATTGTGGGCATAATCAAAAAACGCTTCCCCATTTCTACGCGCCCGCACAGGAAACCGCATGTTAAAGACCCTCTACGACAAACTCTGGGACGCCCACGTCGTGCGTGCCGATGCCGACGGAACGACGGTGCTGTACATCGACCGCCACCTGGTACACGAAGTCACCAGCCCGCAGGCTTTCGAGGGACTACGCGAAGCCGGCCGTCCGCTCTGGCGCAACGCCGCCAATTTGCTGGTGGCCGACCACAACGTGCCGACCACCGACCGCCGCGACGGTATCGCCGATCCGACTTCGCGCCTGCAGGTGGAAACGCTCGACGCGAATGCGAAGAGCTATGGGCTTACGTACTTCAACATGAACGACAAGCGCCAGGGCATCGTCCACGTGATCGGGCCGGAGCAGGGCGCAACCTTGCCGGGCATGACCGTGGTCTGCGGCGACTCGCACACCTCGACCCACGGCGCCTTCGGCTGCCTGGCGCACGGCATCGGCACCTCGGAGGTCGAGCACGTGCTGGCCACGCAGACCCTGCTGGCCAAGAAATCGAAGTCCATGCTGGTGCAGGTCGACGGCGCGCTGCCGAAAGGCGTCACCGCCAAGGACATCGTGCTGGCCGTGATCGGCAAGATCGGCACCGCCGGCGGCACCGGTTATGCCATCGAATTCGGCGGTTCGACCATCCGGTCGCTGTCGATGGAAGGCCGCATGACGGTCTGTAACATGGCCATCGAAGCCGGTGCACGCGCCGGCATGGTGGCCGTCGACGACACCACGATCGACTACGTGAAAGGCCGTCCGTTCTCGCCGGTTGGCCCGCAATGGGAGCAGGCGGTGAGCTACTGGCGCACCCTGCATTCCGACCCGGGCGCCAGGTTCGACATGGTCGTGACCCTGAACGCCGCCGACATCCGTCCGCAGGTCACCTGGGGCACCTCGCCCGAGATGGTGATCGCCATCGACGGCCGCGTACCCGATCCCGAGCAGGAAAAGGACGCCGTGCGCCGCGACGCCATGGAAAAGGCGCTGACCTACATGGCGCTGGAGCCGAACACCGCCATCGAGGACATCCGCATCGACAAGGTCTTCATCGGCTCCTGCACCAATTCCCGCATCGAGGACCTGCGCGCCGCCGCCGCAGTCGTGCGCGGGCGCCAGCGCGCCTCGAACGTGAAGCTGGCGCTGGTGGTGCCGGGTTCCGGACTGGTCAAGGAACAGGCCGAGCGCGAAGGGCTGGATGCCATCTTCAAGGCCGCCGGCTTCGACTGGCGCGAGCCGGGCTGCTCGATGTGCCTGGCGATGAACGCCGACCGCCTGGAACCGGGCGAACGCTGCGCGTCGACCTCGAACCGCAACTTCGAAGGCCGCCAAGGGCAGGGCAGCCGTACCCATTTGGTGTCGCCGGCGATGGCCGCCGCCGCCGGTATCGCCGGCCACTTCGTCGACGTGCGCGCATTGTAGAATCCAGATTTTGACTCTTTCGATCACCATGAAAAAAGCATTCGCACTCGCACTCGTCGCCATCGTCCTCACCGGCTGCAACACCATCTCCGGCATCGGCCGCGATGTACAGAAGGTCGGCCAGGTCGTCACCAGCGCCGGCGGCAAATAAGCACATTCGAACATGCCGTCATTCGGCGAATCAGGAACAGCACATGGATAAATTCACCGTACACGAAGGCCTGGTGGCGCCGCTCGACCGCGCCAATGTCGATACCGACGCCATCATCCCGAAGCAGTTCCTGAAGTCGATCCGCCGCACCGGCTTCGGCCCGAACCTGTTCGACGAGTGGCGCTACCTCGACCACGGCGAGCCGGGCCAGGACAACAGCCGCCGCCCGCTGAACCCGGACTTCGTACTGAACCAGCCGCGCTACCAGGGCGCCTCGATCCTCCTGGCGCGCAAGAACTTCGGCTGCGGCTCCTCGCGCGAGCACGCGCCCTGGGCGCTGCAGCAGTATGGCTTCCGCGCGATCGTGGCGCCGAGCTTTGCCGACATCTTCTTCAACAACTGCTACAAGAGTGGCCTGCTGCCGATCGTGCTGAGCGAAGCGCAGGTCGACCAACTGTTCAATGAAGTGAAAGCCTTCAGCGGTTTCAGGCTGGTGGTCGACCTGGAAAACCAGGTGTTGCGCACTGCCGACGGACGGCTTGGTTTCGAGTTCGCCATCGACGACTTCCGCAAGTACTGCCTGCTGAACGGCCTGGACGACATCGGCCTGACCCTGCGCCACGCCGACGAAATCCGCGCCTTCGAAGAACGCTACCTGGCACGCCAGCCCTGGCTGGCCAACACCATCTGAAAGAGAGCTCATGAAGATTGCCATCCTGCCGGGCGACGGCATCGGCCCCGAGATCGTCGACCAGGCCGTGCGCGTGCTCGACGCGCTGGACGAACGCTTTGAAATGGAACGCGCCCCAGTCGGCGGCGCCGGCTATGCGGCCCACGGCCACCCGCTACCGGAAGCGACGCTGAAGCTGGCGAAGGAAGCCGACGCCGTGCTGTTCGGCGCGGTGGGCGACTACCAGTACGACAATCTCGAGCGCGCCCTGCGCCCGGAGCAGGCCATCCTCGGCCTGCGCAAGGAACTCGGTTTGTTCGCCAACCTGCGTCCGGCGATCCTGTACCCGGAACTGGCCGGCGCATCGACCTTGAAGCCGGAAGTGGTCTCGGGCCTGGACATCCTGATCATCCGCGAACTCACAGGCGACATCTATTTCGGCAAGCCGCGCGGCGTGCGCGAGTGCCCCGACGGTCCATTCAAGGGCCAGCGCGAAGGCTTCGACACGATGCGCTATGCCGAAGGCGAAATCCGCCGCATCGCCCACGTCGCCTTCCAGGCCGCGCAGAAGCGCGACAAGCGCGTGACCAGTGTCGACAAGGCGAATGTGCTGGAAACCTTCCAGTTCTGGCGCGACATCGTCACCGATGTGCACAAGGAGTATCCCGACGTCGCGCTCGAACACATGTACGTCGATAACGCCGCGATGCAGCTGGTACGCGCGCCGAAGAAGTTCGACGTCATCGTCACCGGCAACATGTTCGGCGACATCCTGTCCGACGCCGCCGCCATGCTGACCGGTTCGATCGGCATGCTGCCCTCGGCCTCGCTCGACGCGAACAACAAGGGCCTGTACGAGCCCTCGCACGGCTCGGCGCCGGACATCGCCGGCAAGGGCGTGGCGAATCCATTGGCGACGATTCTGTCGGCCGCGATGATGCTGCGCTATTCGCTCGGCAAGGCCGAGCAGGCCGCCCGCATCGAGACCGCCGTGAAGAGCGTCCTTCAGCAAGGATTGCGCACACCGGATATATTTGAGGATGGCACGCAGCGCGTCGGCACCCAGGAGATGGGCGACGCGGTGGTCCGAGCATTACGATAACGTTGACTCGTAAGGTGGGCACCCCGTGCCCACGCGTGACATGTGACCATTGTTAGCTCGCGTGTCCACCAATACACCCCCATCATCGTTAACGTATCAATGAATAACCCCTAAAGGAAAATAATGAAGTTAGTAGGCCTGGTTGGTTGGCGCGGCATGGTCGGTTCGGTCCTGATGCAGCGCATGCAGGACGAGGGCGATTTCGCCCACATCGAACCGGTGTTCTTCACGACCTCGAACCCGGGCGGCGACGCCCCGAAGATGGCGAAGAACGAAACCAAACTGAAAAGCGCCACCGATATCGCCGAGTTGTCGAAGTGCGAGATCATCATCTCCTGCCAGGGCGGCGACTACACCACCGAGGTGTACCCGCAGCTGCGCGCCGCGGGCTGGAACGGTTACTGGATCGACGCCGCATCGACCCTGCGCATGAACGACGACGCCGTCATCGTGCTCGACCCGGTGAACAAGGACGTCATCCAGAACGCGCTCTCGCGCGGCGTGAAGAACTACATCGGCGGCAACTGCACCGTGTCCTGCATGCTGATGGGCCTGGGCGGCCTGTTCGAGCAGGGCCTGGTCGAGTGGATGACCTCGATGACCTACCAGGCGGCATCCGGCGGCGGCGCCCAGCACATGCGCGAACTGCTGACCCAGTTCGGCACGATCAATGCGGCCGTCAAGCCGCTGCTGGACGACCCGGCTTCGGCCATCCTGGAAATCGACCGCACCGTGCTGGCCACCCAGCATGGTTATGCGCCGGACGAGATCAAGCAGTTCGGCGCGCCGCTGGCCGGTAACCTGATCCCGTGGATCGACAAGGACCTGGGCAACGGCCAGTCGAAGGAAGAGTGGAAGGCCGGCGCCGAAACCAACAAGATCCTCGGCCTGGGCGACGCCTTCGGTTCGACGGCGATTCCGGTCGACGGCCTGTGCGTGCGCATCGGCGCGATGCGCTGCCACTCGCAGGCGCTGACCATCAAGCTGAAGAAGGACGTGCCGCTGGACGAGATCAACGACATCATCGCCTCGCACAACGAGTGGGTGAAGGTGGTGCCGAACACGCGCGAAGCGTCGGTGCATGACCTGTCGCCGGCCGCGGTGACCGGCAGCCTGACCATCCCGGTCGGCCGCCTGCGCAAGATGTCGATGGGGCCGGAGTACCTGTCGGCCTTCACCGTCGGCGACCAGTTGCTGTGGGGCGCGGCCGAGCCGCTGCGCCGCATGCTGCGAATCGTGCTCGAGAAGTAAGCCGTTCGCTTTTGTAGGGTGGGCACAAGTGCCCACCCTACGCATCCGCCACATTTTCGCGAGCGTTATCTCCCCGCTCACACCTGTTATCCCCGCACTAATTTCTTGCCCCTTGGGACGATATCGAATCGTTACCAAACACCGTTTCGCCCCACAGAAACACCCCTCTACGCCCCGTAGCGCTTGCATGCTCTAGTGCATGATGATATGTTGAGACTTCCGGGAAACCGTCCTTTCCCCAGCCAACCAATTCCACTCCCAACTATGCCATTGAACCGTCGCCCTCAGATCGTGTCGTCCGCGTTGAAAACACTCACGGCCGCGGCTGCCAGTGCGGTGCTTCTGTCTTCGGCGGCGTCGGCGGCGGGACTGGGCAAGCTGACCGTGCTGTCCGCCCTCGGCCAGCCGCTGCGCGCCGAGATCGAACTGACGGCGGTCTCGAACGACGAAGCCAATGGCCTGGTCGCCAAACTGGCCTCGCCGGAAGCCTACCGTGCGGCGAACATCGAATTCAACCCGGCGCTGCTGTCGCTGCGCTTCAATGTCGAACAGCGGGGCGGCCGCCAGTTCGTGCGCATCAGCTCGACGCAGCCGCTGAACGAGCCCTTCGTCGATTTGCTGCTGGAACTGGCCTGGGACAACGGCCGCCTGGTTCGTGAATACACCTTCCTGCTCGACCCGGCCGAATTGCGCGCGCCGCAGTCGGCGCAAGTCGCCGCCGCGCCGGCGCCGGCCGCCCAGCGTCCGCGTGCCGCCGCAGCGGCCGCGGAGCCGCCGAGCCCGGCCGCGGCCCCGGCCAGTCGGGCGCAGCGTAGTGCCCGCGCCGACGCACGTGCCAACGACAACGCCGCCGAGGAAGCCGGCCCGCGCGCGCCGAACGCCGCCTCGCGCTACCGCGTGCGCCGGGGCGACACCCTGAGCGGCATCGCCAGCCGCATGAAACCGAACGACGTGTCGCTCGACATGATGCTGGTCGCGCTCTACCGCGCCAATCCGGACGCCTTCATCGGCAACAACATGAACCGCCTGAAGTCGGGCCAGATCCTGAGCGTGCCGGACGGCGACGCCCTGCGCGGCGGCGACGCCGAGGAAGCGCGCGGCACCGTGGTCGCGCACGCGGCCGATTTCGACGCCTACCGCGCCAAGCTGGCCGGCCAGGTCGCCACCAGCACCCCGGCGCGTGAAGCCGCGCCAGGGCAGAGCGCCACCGGCCGCATCACGGCCAAGGTCGAGGAACGCCCGACCGCCGCCAACGAATCGCAGGACCAGTTGCGCCTGTCCAAGGCCACGCCCGCACCGGCGTCCGGTGCGGCCGGGGGCGTCAACTCCACCTCC
>DAMABW010000108.1:0-11573 GCA_031999925.1 Massilia sp.
GGCCTGGTCGTCGAGGTGGTGGGCGGTCAGCAGCAACGGAACGCCATGCGCGCGGCACATCTCACCCAGCGCGCGGTAACGGAGTTTACGGGCCGCCGCCTCGATGCCGGAACCGCCCTGCTCCACCGCGACGCGGCGATGATCGACGGTCGCGCCGAGCGCGCCGGCAACGGTCTCGACGTGCGCCAGCCAGCCATCGGCGTTCGGGCTCAGGCCATGATGGACGTGGAAGGCAAAGGGGGAAATGCCATGCTGGCGGCACCAGCTTGAAGCCAGGTGCAACAAGGCGATGGAATCGAGGCCGCCGCTACAGGCAATGGCGATGGAGGAAGGGGAAGACTGGTCGCGCAGCGCCACCAGGGCGCGCGCGACAATGGCCGGGACTTGCCCGGCTGAAGAACCGCTCACTGCAACTCTCTATGAAAAACCGAATTATTCTTCGGTCGGCAGGGTTTCCTTGAACTTACCGTAGGCCATCAATTTTGCGTGACGGGCTTCGAGCAGGTCCTTGGTCTTCATGCCCTGGAACTGGCGCAGGGTGTCGGCCAGGGCACGTTTCAGCATCTGCGCCATGCCTTTCGGATCGCGGTGGGCGCCGCCCAATGGTTCGGTAATGATCTTGTCGATCACGTTCATCGCCTTCAGGCGGTGCGCGGTCAGGCCCAGGGCGTCGGCCGCGTCCGAGGCGCGTTCCGAGGTCTTCCACAGGATCGAGGCGCAGCCTTCCGGCGAGATCACCGAGTAGGTCGCGTACTGCAGCATCAGGACCGCGTCGCCGACGGCAATCGCCAGCGCGCCGCCGGAACCGCCTTCGCCGATGATGGTGGCGATCAGCGGCACTTTCAGCTCGGCCATGACGTACAGGTTATGGCCGATCGCTTCCGACTGGCCGCGCTCTTCGGCATCGATGCCGGGGAAGGCGCCCGGGGTGTCGACGAAGGTGAAGATCGGCAGGTTGAACTTTTCCGCCAGCTTCATCAGACGCATGGCCTTGCGATAGCCTTCGGGCTTGGGCATGCCGAAGTTGCGCATCGCGCGTTCTTTGGTGTCGCGGCCCTTCTGGTGGCCGATGACCATGCAGGCCTGGCCGTTGAAGCGGGCCAGGCCGCCGATGATCGACTGGTCATCCGCGAAGGTACGGTCGCCGTGCAGCTCGTGGAAGTCGGTGAAGATCGCGTTCACGTAATCCATGGTGTAGGGACGCTGCGGGTGGCGTGCGATCTGCGACACTTGCCATGGCGTGAGCTTGGCGTAGATATCCTTGGTCAGCTGCTGGCTCTTCTTGGCCAGGCGGTCGATTTCTTCCGAAATATCGACGGCCGAATCGTCCTGGACGAAGCGGAGCTCTTCGATTTTCGAATCGAGCTCGGCAATCGGCTGCTCGAAGCTGAGGAAAGTTGTTTTAGTCATTGTACCTCCGGGGTTGTTCTGTGGCCGCGCCGGCGCGGGGCTGGCGGACCAATTTGGCGCTATTCTACCGCAGCCTAGACCGTATCGGACGCGCCATCGGCCCCATTTACGGGGTCGAGACTGCGCCACAGGTACCAGGTGGCGACGGTGCGCCAGGGTTCCCAGTTGGCTGCGACTTCGCGTGCATCGCTGCGCGAAACCGGCTCGCCGGAAAAATAATTCTGGCTGATGCCCTGGATCAGGCCGGCGTCGTCCAGGGGCAGGACGTTCGGCCGGAGCAGATTAAATATCAGAAACATCTCGGCTGTCCAGCGGCTGATGCCGCGGATCTGGACCAACTCGGCAATGACGGCCTCGTCGTCCATCTGCGACCACAAATTCGCATGCACGCGCTTGGCCTTGAAGTGGTCGGCCAGGTCGAGGATGTATTCGGTCTTGCGTTTCGACAGGCCGCAGGCGGCCAGCCCCTCGCCACCGAGCTTGATCACTTGCGCCGGGGTCAGTTTCGGGCAGGCCAGGCCGAGCTTGGTCCAGGCGGCGTCGGCGGCTTTCGGCGTGACCTGCTGGCCGACGATGGAACGCGCCAGCGTCGTGAACGGGTCGGGGTGGCCCTTCAGGTGCATGTCGCCGATCTGCGGGATCAGGCGCTTCATGATGCGGTCGCGCCGCATCAGTTCCGCCTTGGCCTCGGCCCAGTACGCGGGAACGTCGAGTTCCGGCGCAGCTGAGCCAAGGCCGCCCTTGTCCTGTTCGGCTGCCATTATGCGCGGCGCCAATTCGTCGTGCCGTCTGGCTTGTCTTCGAGGATGATCCCGGCGGCAGTCAGTTCGGTGCGGATACGGTCGGCGTCGGCGAAGTTGCGCGCCTTCTTGGCGGCGGCGCGTTGTTCGATCAGCGAAGCGATCTGCGTTTCGTCGAGGCCGCCCTCGCCTGCGCCCACGCCGGCGCGCAGGAAGTCCTGCGGCGCGCGTTCGAGCAGGCCGAGCACGCCGGCCAGCGCCTTCAACTGGCGCGCGGTGTCCACCGACTTGGTACGGTTGACTTCGCTTGCCAGGTCGAACAACTCGGCCACGGCCAGCGGCGTATTGAAATCGTCGTCCATCGCTTCGCGGAAGCGCACCGCGTGTTCCTCGTTCCAGTCGACCGCCACGGGCGCGCTGCCCAGGTCGATGTCGGCGAGCGCCGTGTACAGGCGCGTCAGCGCCGCCTTGGCGTCGTCGATGTGCACGTCCGAGTAATTCAGCGGGCTGCGGTAGTGCGAGCGCAGGATGAAGAAGCGGATGACTTCGGCATCGTACTTCTTGAGGACGTCGCGGATGGTGAAGAAGTTGCCCAGGGACTTGGACATCTTTTCGTTATCCACGCGGACAAAACCATTGTGGATCCAGTAGTTCACCATGGGGCCGCCGAAGGCGCCTTCGCTCTGGGCGATTTCGTTCTCGTGGTGCGGGAATTGCAAGTCCTGGCCGCCGCCGTGGATGTCGAAATGTTCGCCCAGCAGCGCGCACGACATGGCCGAGCACTCGATGTGCCAGCCCGGACGGCCGCGGCCCCATTTCGAATCCCACTTCGCTTCCTCGGGTTCGGATTCCTTGGCGGCTTTCCAGAGCACGAAGTCGAGCGGGTCGCGCTTGCCGGTGTTCACGTCCACGCGTTCGCCGGCGCGCAGATCGTCGAGCGACTTGCCCGACAGCTTGCCGTAGCCTTCGAAGTCGCGCACGGCGAAGTTGACGTCGCCGTCGTCGCTGCGGTAGGCCAGGCCTTTCGCTTCGAGCATGTCGATGATCGACAGCATGCCCGGCACGTGTTCGGTGGCGCGCGGCACGAAGTTCGGCGGCAGGATGCCCAGCGCCTCGGTGTCTTCGTCCATGTAGCGGGTGAAGCGGTTCACCAGCGAGGACATGGTCTCGCCGTTTTCGCCGGCGCGCTTGATGATCTTGTCCTCGATGTCCGTGATGTTGCGGACGTACTTGACCTCGTAGCCGGATTCCATGAGCCAGCGGTAGATGACGTCGAAGGCCATCATCATGCGCGCGTGGCCGACGTGGCAGTAGTCGTAGACGGTCATGCCACATACGTACATGCCGACCTTGCCGGCCTCCATCGGGACAAATACCTGTTTTTCGCGCGCCAGCGTGTTGTAGATCTTTAATTGGCTCATTGGTGGTGATGAAACTGAGGGGACGGGACACCCGAGCAAGCGAATGCCGGGCACAGCACCAAAAGGAGCGCGCGCCGGGAGGTGGTGCTTTGCGTCGAGATCGTCAAGACCCTCGTTGTTGTTCTTCTTGATAGAATGGGACGTTCTGCGCAAAGTATAGCATTGATAAAATCCCGACTGGCCGCCTACGGCTCAGGTTTATTTTTCTGTAAAAGACTTGACACGGCTTTGCGCCACGTCCACCGAGGAGACGCCTTTGAAGACCAGCTTCGCCCACCCACCCCGCCGCTTGCTGCTGCAACTGGCCGCCGCCGGCGCCGCCCTGATGTTCTCCGGCGCCGCCCTCGCCTTTGAAAATCCCCAGGTTTCGCTGAAGACCACGATGGGCGAGATCGTCATCGAACTCGACGGGGAAAAGGCGCCGAAAAGCACCGCCAACTTCCTGCAATACGTGAAATCCGGTTTTTACAAAGGTACGGTTTTCCACCGCGTGATCACCGACTTCATGATCCAGGCCGGTGGCTACACCGAGAAACTGGTCGACAAGCCGGGCGTGCGCAAGCCGATCGCCAGCGAAGCCCAGAACGGCCTGTCGAACAAGCCGTACACGGTGGCCATGGCGCGCACCGGCGATCCGAACTCGGCCACCTCGCAGTTCTTCATCAACACCAACGACAATGCCGGCCTCGATTATCCGGGCATGGATGGCCACGGCTATGCCGTGTTCGGGCGCGTGGTGAAGGGCCAGGAAACCGTCGACAAGATCAAGAATGTAATGGTCGACGACGTGCGCGGCATGCAGAATGTGCCGGTCGTGCCGGTGGTGATTCAGAACGCAAGCATCCTGACCGGCGATAAGCTTGTAAAATAACGGTTGCACATTTCGCATTCGTACACGAATTTCAACAAAAAGGAACTCACATGACCTCCGTACTCATGACCACCAACAAGGGCAACATCACCGTCGAACTGGACGCCGAGAAGGCACCCAAGACCGTTGCCAACTTCCTGGCATACGTTGAACAAGGTCACTTCACGAACACGATCTTCCACCGCGTGATCAAGGACTTCATGATCCAGGGCGGCGGTTTCGAGCCGGGCATGAAGCAGAAGGCCACCGACGCCACCGTCGAAAACGAAGGCAAGAACGGCCTGAAGAACGACAAGTACACCATCGCCATGGCCCGTACCTCGGCGCCGCACTCGGCATCGGCCCAGTTCTTCATCAACACCAAGAACAACGACTTCCTGAACTACCCGGGCCAGGACGGCTGGGGCTACGCCGTGTTCGGCAAAGTCACCCAAGGCACCGAAGTCGTCGACGCGATCAACACCGTCGCCACCTCGCGTTCGGGCATGCACTCCGACGTGCCTGCCGAGCCGGTCATCATCGAGAAGATCGAAGTCGTTCAGTAATAAGTAAAAGGCGCGCGGGAACCAGAACACCAGCACCCATGATGTCCACTCCCGCGCGCACGCTCGCGCTTTTCATTTCCGACCTGCACCTGCAGGAATCCCATCCGCGCACCCTCGATGCCTTCTTCCGCTTCCTGGAAGAACACGGGCGTCATACCCGCCAGCTCTACCTGCTGGGCGATATCTTCGAATACTGGGCCGGCGACGACGACCTCGACACGCCGTTCAACGCCCGCATCGTTGCCGCATTGCGTACGCTCGCCGACAGCGGCGTCGCGCTATTCTGGATGGCCGGCAACCGCGACTTCCTGGTCGGCGAAGGCTTTGCCGCTGCCGCCGGATTGACGCTGCTGCAGGAGCCGCATGTGGTCGACGTCAAAGACCAGCGCATCGTCCTCGTGCACGGCGACGCCGAGTGCACGCTCGACACCAAGTACATGGAATTTCGCGCCATGGTGCGCCAGCCGGCCTGGCAAGCGCAGTTCCTGGCCATGCCGCTGGCCCAGCGCAAGGCCATCATCGCCGGCCTGCGCGAAGGCAGCCGCGAAGCGCATACCACCAAGTCCTACGAGATCATGGACGTTACGCCAGACGCCATCGACGCCCTGCTCGACGCCACCGGCGCGCAGGTGCTGATCCACGGCCATACCCACCGGCCCGCCGTTCACCGGCACGGCGCACGCCTGCGCTACGTGCTGCCGGACTGGGAGCTCGATGCCGAGCCGGCGCGCGGCGGCTGGATCGCCATCGAGCAGGATGGCGCGCTCACGCGCCATTCCATCGCGAACTGACTCAGGGCAGCCAGGCCTGCAGCAGCGCGTAGCTGGTGTACCCGTACAGCTTGCCTCCAGCCACGGCCAGCGCCGTGACCGGCGCTTCTCCCCAGCCGATCACCGGCGTAGACACGACGCCGGCGGCGCTGATCTTGCGCACGCCCTCGCTTCCCAGGTAGAGGTTGCCCGCGTCGTCGACGGCCATCGTCACCGCCGGATAGAAGTCCAGGGTGGCAGTGCCCGGAACACCATCGACGTTGCCCGCGCTGTTGTATGGCGTGCCGGCGAACACCGTCAACTGTCCACCCTTCGCCAGCCTGAACACAGCCGACGACTCCGCATCGGCAACGAAGACGTCGCCTGCCGCGTTCACGGCCACGGCCAGCGGCACGAAGGATGCGCGGTTGTTGCCCAGCAAGCGGACAACGGCGTCCGTATCGATCAGGGTCGTGCGAACGCCGCCGGGCGTGACCCGCACCACGGCGAAGCGCCCGTCGACCGAGGTCGTCACGACGGCATTGCCGTGCTCGTCGATGGCGATGTTGTTCGCTACCAGGAAGGGATCGATCGTCGTCACGACGCCGTCCTGCAGGCGGCGCAGCCCCTGCGTCTGGGCGATCCAGAGGCTGCCGTCCCTGGCTGCGGCAAGCTCTTCGGGACGGAAAAGATAGGCGGAAGCGAGCGGGCCATCCGTCATGCCGCCCAGGTTGGCATGCCCGGCAACCGTGCTGACGCTGCCGTCGGGTGCGGCTTTCCGGATGGTCTGCAGGTTGGTATCGGCGAAGTACACATTTCCCTCGGCGTCCGCCGCGAGCGACGAGACATTGTTGAGGCGCGCGGCGTCCTGGCCGCCGTCGACATGGCCGCGCACCGGCGGCGTGGCCGCCAGGGTGGTCACCGCGCCTGCCGGCGTCACCCGGCGCAGGGTACTTTCGGTGGCATCGGCCACCAGCAGGTTGCGTCCGTCGAATGCGATCGCCGTCGCCCAGCCAAACCGGGCGGCGCTGCCCTGGCCGTCCACTCCGCCCTCTCCCTGCGACCCGCCGGCAAGCGTGGTCACCACGCCGCCGGGCGTGACCTCGCGGATGACGCCCGGCTCGGCCACGTACAAGTCGCCATCCGGTCCCACCGCCATGCCGGCGATGCTGCCGAAGCGGGCGGCGCTGCCGCTGCCGTCGAGCGGAACATAGCCATCTACCCGCCCGGCCAGCAGGACCGGCACGCTTTCGACCAGCTTCCAGATGCGCTGGCCATCGCTCAGGTAGATGCGGCCATCGACGCTGCCCGCGATCGATCGCAGCACGACCGTGTCCCCGCCGGCGAAGGCCAGCGGCACGGTGACGACGCCGCCCCGGCCATCGAGGTGGCGGATCGCGCCGCCGTTCACGGCTTCGATCACAAAGGCCCCGCCGGAGCCATCGGCGATCAAGGCACCGGGCAACTCGAAACGTGCACGTTCCCTGCCGCCGTCGACCTGGTGGTTGCCGCTGTCGTAGACGATCTTGCAGGCTGGCGTGCCCTGCCCGGCCAGCGTCGAGACGACGCCGTCGGGCGTCACCTTGCGGATGGCGCCGTTGCACGTGTCCGAGACCAGCAGGTTGCCCTGCGCGTCGAGCGCCAGGGCGGATTCAAAGCCGAAGTTGAAGCGCGCCGCCGTGCCCTGGCCATCGACGAAACCGGCTTGGCCCCCGCCGCCGGCCAGCGTCGACACCTTGCCCGCCGCGTCGATCATGCGCACCGAGTGGGTTCCCCGGTCGAGCACATAGGTGGTCCCGGCACGGTCGGCCGCCACGGCGCTCGGCGTCTGCAGCACGCTTGGCGTACCCGCCAGCACCACCGGCATGCAGGCCACGGCCACCCTGGCGACATCGGCGCCGGCCACCACGCCGGCACCCTCGCCCACCTTGCAGGCGTAGCCGGCCGGCGCACCCGCCGTCACGGCATAGGCGGCGCCATTTTCGAGCCTGTTCGAAAAGGCGAACTTGCCGTTCATACGCACGGCGAGCTGCTCGGCGCCGCTGGCCAGGGTCAGCGTGACGCCCGGACCCAGGCCGGATACCGTGCCGCCGATGCTGTACGTGCCCGCAGGCGCCGATGCGGGCTTTCCGCCGCCGCCGCAGCCGCTTGCAAGGACCAGCAAGGCACCACCCAGGACGCGACGCCACGGCTTGCGCGTGTGCTGCATGTTCATCTCCAGTGAATCCGCGCAAGGCGCTGACAGTCGTTATCTGCGCGCATCGTAATACGGGATTATGTTTTTGAAAAGAAATAATAGCGCTATGTAATACCATCTTCCAATGCCACATTCCCTGGCTGGCTATTTCCCGGATGGCGACAATTTGTGAGTTTATTGACACCCCGCATCCGCTATCATTGCTGTTGCTCAAATGAATTATTGCAGGCTGTGGCGGCGTGCGGTCTCGTCGGGCCAGCCATCGTTCCGGCACCGCTTTTGCGCAGGCCAGTCCGGTTTTCCTGCAGCTCGTCGCATTCCGATGGTTGACCGGAATGCTGGTGTCATACTCCACTACAACACCAACGCATTCATCCACCAGGAGCCAGACATGCAGAAACGTGTAGCGAAGGCACCGCCACGACAGGGAGGCCGGACATGAACATCGGCTGGAACGACAACGCACCGATCTACCGCCAGTTGAAGGACCGCGTCATCGGCATGATGCTCGACGGGGTCTTGAAAGCCGGCGACGCCCTGCCCTCGGTCCGCCAGATCGCGGCCGAATACCAACTCAACCCGATCACCGTCTCCAAGGCTTACCAGGAGCTGGTCGACGAAAACCTAGTAGAAAAACGAAGGGGAATTGGCATGTACGTCACTGAAGGAGCAAGCGAGAAACTGCTCGCAAGCGAACGCGAGCGCTTCCTGAGCGAGGAATGGCCGGCCATGGTCGAGCGCATCCGCCAGCTCGGCCTGAATGTCGAGCAACTGCTGCACACCACGGAGCCGGGAGGCACAGCATGAACGCCGTCATCTCCGCGAAAAATTTGACCAAGAAATACGGCAAGCAGCTGGCTGTCGACGGCATCGACTTCGAAATCCCGGCCGGGCGCATCGTCGGCCTGATCGGCCCCAACGGCTCCGGCAAGACCACGACCCTGAAGGCGGCCCTGGGCCTGATTCCTTTCGAAGGCGACCTGCGCGTGATGGGCCTGGACCCGCGCACCCAGCGCGACGCCCTGATGCAGGATGTCTGCTTCATCGCCGACGTGGCGATCCTGCCGCGCTGGCTGCGGGTGCGCGACGCGGTCGACTTCGTGGCCGGCATCCATGCCCGCTTCGACCGCGCCCGCGCCGAACGCTACATCGCGAATACCCGCCTGAAACCCGAGATGAAGGTCAAGCAGATGTCGAAGGGCATGATCGTCCAGCTGCACCTGGCCCTCGTGATGGCGATCGACGCCAAGCTCCTCGTGCTCGACGAGCCGACGCTGGGCCTCGACATCCTGTACCGCAAGCAGTTCTACCAGAACCTGCTGGAAGATTATTTTGACGAGAACAAGACCATCGTCATCACCACCCACCAGGTCGAGGAAGTCGAGCACATCCTGACCGACCTGATGTTCATCCGCGACGGCAAGATCGTGCTGGCCGCCTCGATGGACGAAGTCGGCGAGCGCTATGTCGAAGTGATGGTCCCGGCCGACAAGGTGAATGCCGCCAACGCACTGCAGCCGATCGACCAGCGCACCGTGTTCGGCAAGTCGGTGATGCTGTTCGACGGCGTCTCGCGCGCCCAACTGGCCGCCCTCGGCGAAACGCGCAATCCGAGCGTCGCCGATTTGTTCGTGGCAACGATGAAAGGAACCTACGCATGAATACGATGAAATGGCTGCTGCGCCGCGAGTTCTGGGAACACAAGGGCGGCTTCGTATGGGCGCCGCTGATCGCGGCGGTGATCATGGTGGTGCTGGTGGCGGGCGTGGTCGGCTACGGCGTGGGCACCGATAAATTCCAGAACGACAGCATCACGGTGCGCGTCGACGGCCAGGAAGTGCACCGCACGCAGATGGCGGTGCTGGCGACCGGACACACGCGCACCGAGATGGCCAGCGTGGCCGCCAACAACTACATCGCCGTCGGCGCGCCGATCTTCATCGTGCTGCCGGTGGTGGCCTTCTTCTACTGCCTGGCCGCGCTCTACGACGACCGGCGCGACCGCAGCATCCTGTTCTGGAAGTCGCTGCCGATCTCGGACACCACGACCGTGCTGTCGAAGCTGCTGACCGCCCTGGTGCTGGCGCCCGTCATCACGGTCGGCATCGCCAGCGCGGCCGCCTTCCTGATCCTGCTCATCGCCGGGATCGCCGTCAGCGCCCAGGGCGTGAACCTGTTCGCGCCGGTGCTCAGCAACGTCAACCTCTACCTGTCGCCGGTCTACCTGCTGGCCATGATCCCGGTCTACGTGCTGTGGGCCTTGCCGACCGCCGGCTGGCTGCTGCTGGTGTCGAGCTGGGCCAAGTCGAAAGTCTTCCTGTGGGCCGTGGGCGTGCCGCTGTTCCTCGCCGTGCTGCTGAAGTGGATGGATTACCTGCTGGCCCTGTACGGCACCACCATCCACGCCGACTGGATCATCAACAACGTGCTCGAGACCGTGCTGTTCGGCCTGGTGCCCGGCGCCTGGTTCATGGACGGCGGCACCGCCCTGCCGGTCCAGCACGGCGTCGGCGTGAACATGCTGTCGGTGCTCGGCGCGTCCTGGGGCAGCCTGGCGCGGCCGGATCTGTGGGTGGGCGTGGCGGCCGGCGTGGCGATGATCCTGGGCGCGATCCGCCTGCGCCGCTGGCGCGACGAAGGTTGATCGTGCGGCGCGCCCTCCCTGCCTGTACCCTGGCCGCGCTGCTGGCGGCCAACCCGGCGGCGGCCGTGCCGGGCATCGACGAGCCGGACACCGTGAAGGTCAACGCGATCCGCAACCCGGAGATCCACACCTACAAGGCCGTGCTGGCCGGGCTGGACAGCTTCGACAAGTACCACGCGCTGGCGCCGAACGTGCCGGAACTGCGCTTCCGGATCCGGGCACGCGGCGGCGCCGGGCTGCCGCAAGAGGCACGCGTGCGGATCGAGGGCGACCGCGACTTCATCCTGCCGCTCGACCTCGACGCCGCCCACCGCTTCAGCGTGCCGCGCAGCGAGGCGGCCGAGGACGCGCACGGCGAAGTCGTGCTGAACCAGAAGCGCAAGTTCTACCGCATCCATCCCGACGTGCGCACGCCGGGCCTGCCGGCCAACGTGCGGCGCCTGGGCGACCTGCGGCTGGAATGCAAGACCATGGTCGCCATCGCAAAGGAAGAGATCCCGCTGTTCTGGGTGCTGACGATCAACAGCATCTTGCTGACCCGCGACTGGTGCAATTTCACGCACAAGGAAGCGATGCCGGACTGGGGCTTCGACAGCGACGCGCCGCTCGTCGGGGCGATCCTGCAGGAAGGTAACCGCAGCAAGCTGCTGAAGACCGACGGCGACCGCTTCAGCGTGGCGCTGGGCGACACGTCCTGGAGCGACGATGCGCTGGTCGAGCTGGAGTTCGCACCGGCGGCGCAAACGGCTACGCCGGCCGCACCCTGAACCTTCGAACAACACAAAACGAAAAGAGACGACGACGATGAAGAACCCATTCCGCACCTTGCTTGCCGCCGCGGCCCTGGCTTGCTGCGCCCTGGCCCAGGCGCGGGCCCCCGCCACCCTGGCGAGCGAACAAGTCGCCGTCGGCGCCAAGCCGTATGCGATGCAGATGGCCAGCCTCGGCAGCGGGCGCTATACCGTGATCTTCGAATCCGGCTTCGGCACCGACCTA
>DAMABW010000109.1:0-5718 GCA_031999925.1 Massilia sp.
ATCCGCTGCCGGAAGCGCTGCGCGTGAGCGCCGATTTCGAAGAAGCCCTGGCGCACGTCTGCGATGCGTCTGATGACGAAGCGCCGCTTCTGATCGCGGCCTGTCCGGTGGCTGGCCTGCGTCCGCTGCTGGAAAGCCTGAAAGGCCGCCGGATTCCGAACGTGGTCTGGTTGTGCAAGGGCTTCGAGTACGGCACCGGCCTGCTGCCGCACCAGGTGGTGCGCGAGCTATTGGGCGACGACGTGCCGGGTGCGGCGCTGTCGGGGCCATCGTTCGCGCAGGAAGTAGCGAAGGGGCTGCCTTGCGCGCTGACCGTGGCGTCTTCTTCCGCCGAACTGCGCGAGCGTGTGGTCGGTGCGGTGCACGGCGGTAATGTGCGCGTGTATGCCTGCGACGACCTGATCGGCGTGGAAGTGGGCGGCGCGGTGAAGAACGTGCTGGCGATCGCCACCGGGACGGCCGACGGCCTGGGCCTGGGGCTGAATGCGCGCGCGGCGCTGATCACGCGCGGGTTGGCCGAGATTACCCGCCTGGGCGAGGCGCTGGGCGCGCAGGCCGGCACTTTCATGGGGCTGACCGGGATGGGTGATTTGATCCTGACTTGCACCGGGGATTTGTCGCGCAACCGGCGCGTGGGGCTGGCGCTGGCCGAAGGCAAGCCGCTGGCGACCATCGTGGCCGAGCTCGGTCACGTAGCCGAGGGCGTGCCGTGCTCGAAGGCGGTGCGCGAACTGGCGGCCAAGCTGGGCGTGGACATGCCGATCACGAATGCGGTGGCGGCGGTGCTGTTCGATGGCTACGACGCGAAAAAAATGGTGGCGCAGCTGCTGGCGCGCGATCCGAGGAAAGAGCTGGCGTAAAGCGCCAAAAAGTCCGCAGCCAGATCGTAGCCTGCGGCCATGATGGTTGGCCTGCGGCCTTCCCTACGTGCCTGTTCGTTGAACGCGTGGACGGCCTAGCCGTCCACGCTACGACACCCGCGTCAGCGCTCTCTCAGCTACCCTGTCCGCGCGGATCGTTCGTCGGGCCGCCGGTGCGCACCGGCCCCAGCAGGATGGTCATCAGGGCCACCGCATCCGTGTTCGCGCGGATCGCATGCGGCTCACCACCTGCCAGGTAGACCATCTCGTTCGGGCGCAGCACGATGGTGCGGCCATGGGCGTCGAAGGCGATCTCGCCTTGCAGGCACAGCAGCGTCATCTCGCCCTCGACCCGGTGTTCGGGCATGGGTTTATCGACCGGCACGACCAGCCGGATCAGTTCCATGTGTTCGGTCTTCGCCAGCGCGATCGACGTGAAATTGGCGATGTCGTCTTCGCCGCGTTCCAAGGCGATCCGTTCGCCCGATGCTGCGTGTTGCAAGGCCATGTCGCCTCCTTTCTACTCTTCGTTGGTATAAGGCACGCCGCGCAGCCAGGTAACGAGCGCAAACGCATCCTCGAATCCGCGCGCCAGTTGCGGCACCAGTTCGTCCGGCTTGTTCAGGGCCAGCGGCACCTCGGTCCAGGCAAAAACGCTCTTCAGCTTGATGTACTCGATGTGCTCGTGGCTGGCGTCGAAGCCTTTCGGCGGCCGCTGCAGCCGGTCTTCCTCGAGCAGGCTGCGGTAGGTCGCGCGCAGGTGTTTATTCTTTAATACTTTCGCAAATCCTGTCGCATCGTTGACGATGTGTTCGCGAATCGCTTTCAAACGCGGGCTCGGCGGCAGGTACTCGCCCGCACCGAAGCCCAGTGTGCCGTCGCCCTCGATCTGGAAATAATAAGTTGGCCCGGCGCCGGCGCTCGGACGGCGCTTGTCGTTCGGCGCGATGCCAGCCGAGAAGCGCGTCTTGTACGGCGTCTTGTCGTTGGAAAAACGGATGTCGCGGTTAATGCGGAACATTGCCTTTTTCGGATCGCAGGCGGCCACCTGGCGGTCGAATTTTGCCAGCTCCCGGATCAATTGGCTGACCACATCATGGAACTCTTCGCGCAGGATGTCGTAGCGCGGTTTGTTCATGATGAACCAGGGGCGGCTGTTGTTGTCTTTGAGTTCGGTGAGGTATTGGGTCAGGTCCCGCAGGTGCATGGAAAGTCCGAGAAAGAAAAATTATTGGCGCTGGCGCGGGCGTTTGCCGACGGTGACGTCGACCGTGGATTCGCGGTTCTCGCGCATCAGTTTCAGTTTGGCCTTGGCGCCGGGTTCGAGCTGGGCCACCAGATTCAGCATCTCCCCGGTATTCGCCACCGGCTTGCCTTCGACCGCCAGCAGGATATCGCCCGGGTGCACGCCGGCGCGGTCGGCCGGGCCGTTGCGCACCACGCCGGCAATGATCGCCCCGCTCTGGCGCCCGAGGCCGAAGCTGGTGGCCAACTCCGGCGTAATGTCCTGGGATTCGATGCCGATCCAGCCGCGCACCACCTGCCCGTGCTTGATGATCGATTCCAGCACGGTGCGCGCGGTCGAGACCGGAATGGCGAAGCCGATGCCGATCGAACCGCCGGTCTGGGAATAGATCGCCGAATTGATGCCCAGCAGGTTGCCGTGGGTATCGACCAGGGCGCCGCCCGAATTGCCGAAGTTGATGGCGGCGTCGGTCTGGATGAAATTCTCGAAATGGTTGATGTGCAGGTTGTTGCGCCCCACGGCCGAGATAATGCCCATGGTCACGGTCTGGCCGACACCGAAGGGATTGCCGATGGCCAGCACCACGTCGCCGACGCGCGCTTCGTCGGGCTGGCCCAGCACCATCACCGGCAGGTCGCGCTCCTTGATACGGATCACAGCCAGGTCGGTCTCGGGATCGGTGCCGACGATCTTCGCAGCCGCCTTGCGTCCGTCGGCCAGGCCGACTTCGATGGCGTCGGCCCCTTCGACCACGTGGTTGTTGGTGACGATATAGCCTTCGCCGCTGACGATCACGCCCGAGCCGAGACTGGCCAATTGCTCCTGCGGCGGCAGGCGGTCGCCGAAGAAGCGGCGGAAGAAGGGGTCTTTCAGGATCGGATGCGCTTCGCGCGAAGCCTTGCTGGTGAGGATATTGACCACCGCCGGCATGGCGCGCCCGGCCGCTTCGCGGTAGCTGCCGGAAGCCGGCACGGCCGGCGCCTGCAGCACCGGCACGGTCTTGGCGCCAGGGCCGACCGGCACCTGTAGCGGCGCCGCGCGTCCCAGCCAGTCGGGGCGGAACACGCTCAAGACGAAATAGATCGCCAGCACGATCGTGACGGCCTGGGCGAACAGCAGCCACAGGCGTCGTGCCGTGCCCGGGGTGGTCCTGGTGGCGAGGTCTTTCACTGTGTAGGCGGTTCGGTTTTACGCAGGGAGTCGCGAATCTCACGCAGCAGCAAGATGTCTTCCGGCGTGGCCGGCGCCTTGGCCACTTCTTCGGGTGCGACACGCTGGCGTAAACGGTTCATCAGGCGCACCATCTGGAAAATGATGAAGGCGAGGATGATGAAATTCAGGAGAATCGTGAGGAAATTTCCGTAAGCAATGACAGCCCCGGCTTTCTTTGCTTCCGCCAGCGCCAATGTCGTGCCCTGGTTATTCAAGGGAATGTAGTAATTCGCGAAATCGAGGCCGCCGAACAAGCGGCCGATGGGCGGCATGATCACGTCCTGCACCAGCGAATCGACGATGCGCCCAAAGGCACCACCGATGATCACGCCCACCGCGAGGTCGACCACATTGCCACGCATGGCAAATTTCTTGAACTCTTCCATCATCGCCATTTTGATGCTCCCTTTGTTATTGAAAAAGATGTCAGCGATGATACCGCAAGGGCTTCCATGCCGTTCGCACGCCCGGGTTTCACCTCATCCTCACGCAAACCGCATAGACAGTGCAGTGCAGCATGGACAAATCGTCTCACCACTGCCCCGTTTGCAATATTTTTTCTCCAATAAAGATTGCCATTCACATATAATTTTGTGTTGCTGCAAGCTCTTTATTGATTCTAAAGTTTCGTAATTTCACGGAGTGGGGTTGGTATGAGTAATGAAAAGCAGGTCGATACAGGCCGGCGCGGCTTGCTGGTTGCCACATGCGCGGCCGGCGGGGTCGTCGGTGTCGCCACGGCGGGCGCCCTGGTCAGCACGTTCCAGCCATCCGAGCGCGCCAAGGCGGCCGGCGCTCCGGTCGAAGTAGACATCTCCGACGTCAAGCCGGGCGAAATGAAAGTCGTGGAATGGCGCGGCAAGCCGGTGTGGATCTTGCGCCGCACGCCGGAAATGATGGCCAGCCTGCCGAAGAACGACCCGCTGCTCGCCGATCCGAATTCCGAAAAAATCTACCAGCTCGACATGCCGGACTACGCGAAGAACGAATTCCGCGCCCGCTCCGAGCACAAGGAAGTGCTGGTTACCGTGGGCATTTGCTCGCACCTGGGCTGCTCGCCCTCCTCGCGCTTCTCCGAAGGCCCCCAGCCGAATTTGCCGGATAACTGGCACGGCGGCTTCCTCTGCCCCTGCCACGGTTCGACCTTCGACCTGGCCGGCCGCGTGTTCCAGAACAAGCCTGCCCCGACCAACATGGATGTTCCTCCGTACATGTACCTGTCGGATAACCGCATCGTGATCGGCAAAGACGAAAAAGGGGAGGCATAACATGGGCGGCCCGTTCAAGGAAACCAAACTGCCGGCCACCGCGCCGGTTGGCCATAAGGCGCTGGCCTGGGTCGACGACCGCTTCCCGCTGTCGAAACTCTGGAACGACCAATGGGGCAAGTACTACGCCCCGAAAAACTTCAATATCTGGTATTTGTTCGGTTCGCTGGCCATGCTCATTTTGGTCATGCAGATCATTACCGGCATCTTCCTGACCATGCACTACAAGCCGGACGCCAACCTGGCGTTCGGCAGCGTCGAATACATCATGCGTGAAGTACCGTGGGGCTGGCTGGTGCGCTACATGCACTCGACCGGCGCCTCGATGTTCTTCATCGTCGTCTACCTGCATATGACCCGTGGCCTGATCTACGGTTCCTACCGCAAGCCGCGCGAGTTGATCTGGCTCTTCGGTTTCGCGATTTTCCTGTGCCTGATGGCCGAAGCCTTCTTCGGCTACCTGCTGCCATGGGGGCAAATGTCGTACTGGGGCGCTCAGGTGATCGTCAATCTGTTCGGTGCGATCCCTGTCATCGGCCCGGACCTGTCGCTGTGGATCCGCGGCGACTACGTGGTGTCGGATGCAACCCTGAACCGCTTCTTCGCCTTCCACGTGATTGCCCTGCCGCTGGTGCTGCTGGGCCTGGTGGCGGCCCACCTGATCGCGTTGCACGAAGTCGGTTCGTCGAACCCGGACGGCATCGAGGTCAAGGACAACATCGGCCCGGACGGCCATCCGGTGGACGCGATTCCGTCGCACCCTTACTACTCGACGAAAGATTTCTTCGGCGTCTCGGTGTTCCTGCTGATTTTCTCGGCGATCGTGTTCTTCGCGCCTGAGATGGGCGGATACTTCCTGGAGTACAACAACTTCCTTCCGGCCGACTCGATGAAGACCCCGCCGCACATCGCGCCGACCTGGTACTTCACGCCGTTCTACTCGGTGCTGCGCGCCACCACGGCCGACTTCATGTACGTGCTGATGGCGGCCATCGCCCTGTACGTGATCTTCATCTGGTTCAAGTCGCGCCTGGCCTTCCGTAACAAGATCATCGTTGCCGCGATCGCCCTGCTCCTGATCACCGGCATGCTGCCGCAGGTGCTGGACGCGAAATTCTGGGGCGTGGTGCTG
>DAMABW010000109.1:5728-11501 GCA_031999925.1 Massilia sp.
GGTTCCTCGGTGGTAATCATCGCCCTGCTGCCGTGGCTCGACCATTCGCCGGTGAAATCGATCCGCTACCGTCCGGACTGGCACAAGTGGGTGTATGCCGTGTTCGGCATCTCGTTCGTCGCGCTCGGCTACCTGGGTACCCAGCTGCCGACCCCTGCGTACACGATCATTTCGCAAGTGTGCACCCTGCTGTACTTCAGCTTCTTCCTCCTGATGCCTTGGTGGAGCGCCGCCGGCCGGTTCAAGCCGGTGCCGACGCGCCTGACCTTCACGCCGCACTGATTGCCACCGGATAAAGGACAACCATGAACTTCACGAAGAAACTGATCGCGGTCCTGGCCCTCGTGCCAGGGCTGGTTTTCGCGGCCGAGGGCGGCTTCCCGCTCGACCGCGCACCGGAACGCAGCGACATGGCCTCGCTGCAAAACGGCGCCAAACTGTTCGTCAACTATTGCCTGAATTGCCACTCGGCGAACGCCATGCGCTACAACCGCCTGCGCGACCTGGGCTTGTCGGACGACCAGATTCGCAACAATCTGTTGTTCTCAGCCGACAAAGTCGGCGAGATGATGACGACGGCGATGCGCCCGGCCGATGCCAAGTCCTGGTTCGGCGCGGTGCCGCCGGATTTGTCGGTGATCGCGCGTGCAAAAGCCTCGCCGGCCGGCAGCGGCGCGGATTACCTGTACACCTATCTACGCACCTTCTACAAGGACGACGCCCGCCCGACCGGCTGGAACAACATGGTGGTGCCGAACGTGGCCATGCCGCACGCAATGTGGCAGCTGCAGGGCATCCGCACGCCAAGCATGGAAGAGGCACCGGACCCGCACGAGGCTGGCAAGACCATCCACCAGTTCACCGGCTGGAAGCAGGTGGCGCCGGGTACGATGACGGCTACCGAGTTCGACACCGCGACGGCTGACCTGGTTGCATACCTGAACTGGATGGCTGAGCCAGCGCAAGGAACCCGCAAGAAGCTGGGTGTTATCGTGCTGATTTTCCTGTCGATTTTCGCCTTCCTGGCCTGGCGTTTGAACGAGTCGTACTGGAAAGATGTGAAGTAAATTCGTTTTCATTGCTCGCTTGGCTATAATACGGGCAATCATTTTTCGGGGTGAGTCGCTCGGCGCTTCACCCCTTTGTGTCTTAAGGAACGAAAAACCATGATGGTTCTCTACTCCGGCACCACGTGCCCGTTCTCCCAACGCTGCCGCCTGGTCCTGTTCGAAAAGGGCATGGACTTCGAGGTGCGCGATGTCGACCTGTTCAATAAACCAGAAGACATTTCGACGATGAACCCGTACGGCCAGGTCCCGATCCTGGTCGAGCGCGAACTCATCCTGTACGAATCGAACATCATCAACGAGTACATCGACGAGCGCTTCCCGCATCCGCAGCTGATGCCAGCCGACCCGCTGATGCGCGCCCGTGCCCGCCTGATGCTGTTCAACTTCGAGAAAGAGCTGTTCGTCCACGTGCACGTCCTTGAAAGCGACCGCAACAAGACGAACGAAAAAGCCCACGACAAGGCCCGCGCCGAAATCCGCGACCGCCTGACCACGCTGGCTCCGCTGTTCCTGAAGAACAAGTACATGCTGGGCGATGAGTTCTCGATGCTCGACGTGGCGATCGCGCCGCTGCTGTGGCGTCTGGACCACTACGGCATCGAACTGTCGAAGACCGCGGCTCCGCTGATGAAATACGCCGAGCGCATCTTCTCGCGCCCTGCCTACATCGAAGCGCTGACACCGTCGGAAAAGGTGATGCGCCGTTAAGACGGTCTGGCCCGGTGAGCAAGTCTTGCCTGGCTTCGTGGTTTCTTTGACGCGCCAGCCTGCGACGCCTTCGGGCGAATCGCAGTAGACTGGCGCTTCGCCTATGCGCGCGGGGTAGCGGGCCCTGCCTTTACCCCGCGCCGTGTCCACGCACTTTGCGGACAAACTGATTTCATTTGCACATGCCTGACATCTCCACCAAGCCTTATTTGCTGCGCGCTATCTACGAATGGTGCACCGACAGCGGTTTCACGCCCTATCTTGCGGTGAAGGTCGACGCGGCCACCACGGTTCCGATGGAATACGTGCGCAAGGGCGAGATCATCCTGAATATCAGCTACGGCGCCACCTCGGGCCTGAAGATGGACAACGATGCGATCCACTTCCGCGCCCGCTTCGCCGGCGTGTCGCGCGAGATCTACGTGCCGGTGCAAAATGTCCTGGCGATCTATGCCAACGAGAATGGCCAAGGCATGGCCTTCGATGTGAGCACCACGGCAGCCGAGATGCCGGCGCCGGAAGCGGACACGTCTGCGCCGGCAACCGCACCGGCCCTGTCCGCCGTGCCCGACAGCAACCCGGATACCGCCCCGGCGGAAGCATCGTCTGCCCCCGACAACGGCGGCGACGAGCCACCGAAAAAAGGCGGACGCCCAACGTTGACGCGGATTAAATAGCGGTATAATCCCAGCCGTACAGATTACGCCGGCTTAGCTCATTTGGTAGAGCAGTTGATTTGTAATCATCAGGTGGCCAGTTCGAAACCGGCAGCCGGCACCAGACACCGCAGTAGCGCAAAACGCCCAGCCTTCATGGTTGGGCTTTTTGTTTTTCGGGCTGCTTGTATTTGCTGGCAAGGTGCAATTTTGTGTGAGCTTTTGGTATTTCTTAATAGATATACTCGTTCCGAAATCAATTTTCCCGTCACGTCATGAAAAAGACCCACGCCCTTGCCGCCGCTGCCGCAGCCGCCGTCCTCCTTCTCAGCAGCTATGCCAGCCCCTATTGGACCCTGCACCAGATGAAGACAGCCATCGCCGAAAAAGACGCCGACGGTTTGTCGGAACACATCGACTTCCCTGCCCTGCGCGACAGCTTCAAGGGGCAAATGATGACGATGATGAAGGAGCGTATGGCATCGTCCGAGATGGAAAACAATCCGTTTGCCGCCATGGGGCAAATGATGGGCGCCGCCCTGATCGACCGGATGATCGACGTGGCCGTGTCGCCGGCCGGCGTGATGGCGATGATGGAGGCCGGCAAGGTCAAGCCCGGCGCCCGACCCGCGCCCGAAGCGAACCGGGATGCTGCGAAGGAAAGTCTCGATTATTCCGTCGATTACCGTGGCTGGAGCAAGGTGGCGATCTCGACGTCGCAACAGGACGCGGGCAAGTTCATCCTCAAGCGCACCGGTCTCTGGAGCTGGCAACTGAGCGCGCTCGAACTGCCGGAATCGGTACTGAACGCGGCGAACTGACGCCCATCCCTGCAAGCTGACACGGGCGGCCGCTAGCGCCGTCCCGGCACCATCTTCACGCGCCGCGCACAAGCGGCGGTAGCGCCTGCACCAATCCTGTGCAGCGCTCCTCCGGTTTCCTTCTTCACCGGCACTGTTACGCGCGGCACGCTTCTTGCTGACCTATCGGCAATGAACGACCGCCTGGCCCTGCCTTCCCTGCCTGTCGATTCCCGCGCCCGCTGGGAGGCAAGCCTGCGTCTGGGCTTCGTGGAGCGCGCCAGCGCCACCATCCTGGCCGAACGCAGCCACACCGGGCCGCTACGCGTGCAAAAGCCGCTGTATCCCGAAGACGCATCCGTCTGCCACGCGGTGATCGTGCACCCGCCCGGCGGCGTGGTCGGCGGCGACGCCCTCGATATCGGCATCACTGCCGGCGCCAGTGCACACGCCCTGCTCACCACGCCCGGTGCCGGCAAGTGGTACCGCGCGAATGGCCGCTCTTCACGCCAGGACGTACGCATCGACGTGCAGGACAACGCAACCGTCGAATGGCTGCCCCAGGAAACCCTGTTCTACCGCGAGACCGAGGTCGAGATGACGCACGAGGTGACGCTGGCGACGAATGCACGCTACATCGGCAGCGAAATCCTGTGCTTCGGGCGCACCGCATCCGGCGAGACCTTCGACAACGGCACGATCAAACAAACCACCCGCATCCGGCGCGAAGGAAAGCTGGTCTGGCACGAACAGGGCGAGATCGATGGCGCCGGCCCCGGCATGCACAGCCCGTTCGGCCTGGATGGCCACACGGTCTGCGCCACCTTCATCGCTTGCGGCGCCACGCTCGACGCCAGCCAGATGCGCCAGCTACGCGACGAGATCGACGTGCATGGCAGGAGCGGCGCGACCCAGCTGCCGCAGGTCGTGGTGGTGCGCCATCTCGGCGGGTCAAACGAGGCGGCGCGCGCGGTCATGGTCGCGGCCTGGCGCCGCCTGCGTCCGGTCCTGCTGGGGCGCGACGCCGTCATTCCCCGCCTGTGGCATACCTGAGAGGACAGCATGGAACTCACACCACGCGAAAAGGACAAGCTCCTGATCTTCACCGCCGCCCTGCTGGCCGAGCGCCGCAAGGGCCGCGGCCTGAAGCTGAATTATCCGGAAGCCGTGGCCTACATCTCGGCCGCGATCATGGAAGGCGCGCGCGACGGCAAGACGGTGGCGCAGCTGATGAGCGAAGGCACGCGCATCCTCTCGCGCGACGAGGTGATGGAAGGCGTGCCCGAGATGATCGCCGACGTGCAGGTCGAGGCGACTTTCCCCGACGGCAGCAAGCTCGTCACCGTGCACCAGCCCATCGTCTAGGAGAAACCATGACTCCGGGAGAACTGCTGGTGGAGCCAGGCGAGATCGAACTGAATGCAGATCGCGCGACCGTCGTGGTCGAGGTGGCGAATGGCGGCGACCGGCCGATCCAGGTCGGCTCGCATTACCACTTTTTTGAAACCAATCCGGCGCTGCGTTTCGAGCGCGCCCGCGCCTACGGCATGCGCCTGGATATCCCGGCCGGCACGGCGGTGCGCTTCGAGCCGGGCCAGGTGCGCACCGTGACCTTGATCGCACTGAGCGGCGAGCGCATCGTCCACGGCTTCAATGCGCTGGTCTCCGGTCCTTTGCTGGAGGAGGCGCCATGAGCCGCATTGGACGCCAGGCCTATGCCGAGATGTACGGCCCGACTACGGGCGACCGCATCCGCCTGGCCGACACCAGCCTCGTGATCGAGATCGAGCGCGACTACGCGATCTACGGCGAAGAGGTGAAGTTCGGCGGCGGCAAGGTGATCCGCGACGGCATGGGCCAGTCGCAGCGCGTGCATGCACAGGTCATGGACACGGTGATCACGAATGCGGTCATCGTCGACCACTGGGGCATCGTGAAGGCCGACATCGGCATCAAGGACGGCATGATCGCGGCCATCGGCAAGGCCGGCAATCCGGACATCCAGCCGGGCGTGACGATCGTGATCGGTGCGGCCACCGAGATCATCGCGGGCGAAGGCATGTTAGTGACTGCCGGCGCCATCGACAGCCACATCCACTTTATCTGCCCGCAGCAGATCGAGGAAGCGCTCATGAGCGGCGTGACGACGATGCTGGGCGGCGGCACCGGGCCGGCGGTGGGCACCGCGGCCACCACCTGCACGCCGGGGCCCTGGCACATCCACTCGATGCTGCAGGCGGCCGAAGCCTTTCCGATGAACCTGGGCTTCTTCGGCAAGGGCAATGCGAGCCAGCCGGAGCCGCTGGTCGAGCAGGTGCAGGCGGGCGTCATCGGCCTGAAGCTGCACGAGGACTGGGGCACCACGCCGGCGGCGATCGACACCTGCTTGAACGTAGCGGAGCGCATGGACATCCAGGTGGCGATCCACAGCGACACCCTGAACGAAGCGGGCTTCCTCGAGCATACGCTGGCCGCCTTCAAGGGCCGCACCATCCACACCTCCCACACCGAAGGTGCTGGTGGCGGCCACGCGCCCGAC
>DAMABW010000110.1:0-11446 GCA_031999925.1 Massilia sp.
CCGCCAGCAGAGACGTATAGCGTTCGAGCGCCATCGTGTCGACGCTGTGCTGGTTTTTCCATTCCAGGAAAGCACGCCATCCGTCCGCCACGCGCTCGTCGAGTGGTTTGCACTTGAACTCGTCCCAGTCCTGTTTCAATGCTTTCACATTTTCCTCGCGCGTCCGGCTCATTGCCCCTCCTGCATCGAGATGCGCGCGGCGACAACGCGGAGATAGGCCGTCTCAGGCTCGAAGCCTTCGATCAGCAGATTGAGCATCTCCATTTTTTCGTCTTCGGTAAATTCTGCATAGGCTTGGCGGTTGGCTGAGTAATGGTCCCAGCGCACCGTTTTCGCCTCGTCATAGCTGCGCCGCCTTTTCGGCGTCACGACGAGCCTGGCGTGTTGGACATACGCATCCAGTTTCGCCTGGGCGATCGACCAGTCGAACTCCGCCACCGCGCGTTTGTCGGCCTCCCAATCGCCCTTATACCCGTCACCTGGCCTGCCCCTGGCCCTGCTGACAGCCAGGCAGGCCAGGTTCGGATACCCGCTGGCGACGCAAAACGCTTCGACAAACAGCAGTTTCATGCCGATCCCGATCGGGACCGCACGTTGCAGTTCAGCGTCCTCCGGATCGAGTTTCTTGGCCTGCTCGAGAAGGTCCGAATAGAAAACGGGCGCACCCCGCGTGGCGCGCGCGTGGGCAACGAGCGCCGTGTACAGGCGGCTGCCGACGTGAATATCGTTGAGCGTGAATTGCGAGATGTCGACTGTTTGCTGATCTACTGCCATGTGGAACCTTGTTGATGTAGTGGACTATCCTCGCTGCCGGGCATGGGAAGTGGAACGTGCGGCAGCAGGAATGACGTCATTAAAAATTTTAACGACCGTGGCCAAAATACCGCGGTCGGGTTAATGGGTTCTGGTTTGGCTGGCTTACGAAGTCCGACCGTCTGCGGCGGGTTGGAGGTCATTCACACACCGTCGATGAATCCGCGCAGGCCGCTGACGCGCTTCGTTTGCCGGCCGATGCCGTCCACAAGCTGCTGGGCGTCGGGCGTCAGAAGCGTGAAGCACTGCCGCGCGCGGGTGATGCCCGTGTAGATCAATTCGCGCGCGACAATGCCGTTCGATTTCGCCGGCAGTACGAGCGCGGTATGGGCAAATTCCGAGCCCTGCACTTTGTGGACCGTCATCGCGTACGCCGTTTCGATATGTGGCAGCCGCGTGGGCAGCACGCTGCTCACCCGCTCGCCGCTCTGGAAATACACCCGTAGCCGCCCCGCCCCACTTGCGTCAGGAAGGGCGATACCGACGTCGCCATTGAACACGCCGACGCCGTAATCGTTCTGCGTGACCATCACAGGGCGGCCCGCATACCATTCCCCGCTTCGCACGATCAGACCTTCCTGCACGAGACGTTGCTCGATTGCCCCGTTTAAGCCCTCCACGCCCCACTCTCCCTGGCGCACCGCGCACAGCACGCGAAAGGCGTCGAACGTGCTCAGTACCGCCTTGACCCAGGCCGTATGCCTGGCTTCACCCGGTGCGTCAGGACCGGCCTTTACCAGTTTCAGGTAGGCCGCATAGCCGCCTTCCGCGCCGGGCCGGCCGGAAAGGACGAGATCGAGAATATCGCCGAGGCGCGCGCGTTCGCGCCATTTCACGGCGTCCTGGTCTTCCTGGCGCAGGATGGTCTGGGCAGTATCCGGCCGGTCGGCGTTGACGGCCAACGCCAGCCGCCCGATCGCGCCTCCGAAGCGGCGGCTCTTGCGCAGCATGATCGTACACTGGGCCAGCGGCGTCCCGCCGGTCACCATTTCGGGGGGCACGCGCTCCCCGCAAGCATTCCACAGGTAGTCGGCGGTGGCCTGTGCAAACTGCCCGTGCTGGGCACCTTCGCACAGGTCGCCCAGGATGGCGCCGGCTTCTACGGAAGACAGCTGGTCCTTATCGCCGAGCAGCACCAGCATGGCGGTCGGCGGCAACGCTTCCAGCAAGTCCGCCATCATTTCCAGGTGCACCATCGAGGCCTCGTCGACAACCAGCACGTCGACCTCCAGCAGGTTGCCCGCATGGTGGCGGACGGAACGCGTGGCCGGGTTCGCACCCAGCAAGCTGTGCAAGGTACGAGCCGTCGGCAGGCTGGCCATCAAGCCCTTTACGTCGATGTCTCCACCCGCCTTGTCCGCCAGGCCCTCCAGCGCTTGGTCGATCGACTGTTTCAGCCGGACGGCGGCCTTGCCCGAGGGAGCAGCCAGCGCGAAACGCACGCGGCCGGGATCCGGGGCCAGCGAGTGCACGAGGGCTAGCAGACGCGCCACGGTGTACGTCTTGCCGGTGCCTGGACCGCCGGTGATAATCGAGAGCGTGCTGCGCGCAGCGACGGCGCAGGCCATCTTTTGCCAGTCGGGTTCCGTGTCGCCCGGGGCACGCTCGAACAGCCGGTCGAGCAAAGCCTTGATCCGCGCCGGATCGACATCCCGCTGCGTGGCCGTGCGCTGCCGGACCAGCCGCGCGATACTTCGCTCGTCGCGCCAGAAACGGCGCAAGTACAGCCGTCCATTCTCCAACACGACAGGCTGGCTGACGTTTGCCTTGCCGGGCGCATACACCTGTGCACAGCGCGTGAGCTCGTCCGCCCAGGCCTGCCGCGATTTCGGAAAATCACCCATGGCCGCGTGCAAGCGTGCGCAGTACTCTGGAGACAGGTGCAACCTGGCGCACGGATCCTCGACCAGGTCGTCGAGCAGCAGGCACGTGTCGCCGCGGCTCTCCAGTTCCGACAGGATCACGCAGCTGAGCAGCACGCACGGTGGCGTCTCTGCCAGTGACGCAATGAAGCGCGCAAACGCGCAGCCGAGGCTGCGCAGGACACCGTCGTCGGCACAGGCGTCAAGTTCATCGAGTAAAACGGCAGCCGTCATCAGGCAGACTCCAGTTGGGCGGTGGGGAGGAGGCGATCGATTTTCTCCAGCAGATCGAGGTCGGCCAGGAGCGGACAGCACCCGCGCGTTGCAGGGTTGCCCACGCCGCGCAGGAACAGGAACACTGCGCCGCCGAGCTGGCGCGCTGGGTCGTAGGACGCCCCGAGCCGGCTTTTGAGCATGCGGTGCAAGGCCAGCAGATAGATGACGCCCTGCACGTCGTAACGCTTGTCGGCTACCACCGCCTGCAGCGCGCCAAGCTGATAGGCACTGTCGTCGTCGCCGAGCGCATTGCTTTTGTAGTCGAGGATCCAGTAGCGTCCCTCGTGCTCGAACATCAGGTCGATGAAACCGTGCAGCATGCCTGTGAGCTGCCGCTCCGACAGCGCGGGCCGCCCCAGCCCGGGGAGAAGGTGCGCCCGGCACAGCCGGTCGAGTTCGGCCGTCTGCAAGCCCTCGGTCGGCAGCCAGAACTCGGTCTCCGCGCGCGCCCGGCGCAGCCCCGACAGGGATGTTCCCACCGGCGGCAGCGTCGTTCCTGCCGTATGAATCATCCAGTCGGCAACGTCATCCTGCCAGCCCTGCCACGCACTGCGGGCGCAGCGCGCGCGCAGCTGTTCGCGGTAGGCCGGCTGGTCGACCTGCTCCAGGCCTTCATCCATCATCCACTCGAGCATTTCGTGGATGAACAGGCCGGGCAAGGCACCGCGCGGGAAGCGATGCCAGGGACCTGGCTCGGAAACCTCAGGCACGGCGGCGGCGTCGATCGCTTCCGACATCTTTTGCTCGGCCTGGGTTGCGGGCGACCGCACCCGGCCGATCGACTTGACGATGGAGGAATAGCTCGCGACCGTCCAGCTGCGCTCGAACTCGACATGGAATTCTTGCGGCCTCCGCAGCGGCGGCAAGCTGGCGACAAGTGACAGCGACGTCTCGGCCGCAGCTACCGGTACGTCGACGACGTCGATGTGCCCGCAGCCGGATGACATCCGCTCGAGCGCGGCTTTCAGTTCCGCCGGGGGCAGCGGCGTGCCGGCGGCGGCGAGATAGCCGAATGCGGACAGATGGCACTTGCCGCCGACATCCGCAACGCCGATCCAGACAGCATGGCGCGCCCGTGTCAGTGCGACGTACAGCAGGCGGATGTCCTCCTCCAGGCGCGCCCCGTCGGCAATCGCGCAGACTTCGGCGGACAGGCCGAAATCGATCTTGCGGCAGCCGGCTTCGCGGTCCATGTACTCGAGATAGGTCCGTTTGTCTTTGGTAACCGGCCGGCAGGCGGCTGCGAACGGCAGGAACACGAGCGGATATTCGAGGCCCTTGGATTTGTGGATCGTCACGATCTTGACCAACTGCGCATCGCTTTCGAGGCGCAGGATGTGTTCTTGCCCCGCCTCGGCGCTGCTCTGGATCTGCTCGCCCAGCCAGCGTACCAGGCCCTGCTCGCCATCGAGATGCTGGCTCTCGCGCTGCAGCAGCTCGGCCAGGTGGAGCAGGTTGGTCAGGCTGCGCTCGCCGCCGTGCCTGCCCAGCAGGCGGCTGGGCAGCTCCAGTTCGTGCAGGAACCGGCGCAACATCGCCAGCACTCCCTGGCGCTGCCACACGAGCTTCAACGACTTGAGCTGTTCCACCCGCGACTCCCACGCCAGGTCGTCGGTCGTCAGCTCAGCCAGTGCGGCCAGCGGCATGCCGGCCGTACGCGTGGCCAGCGCGCAGCGCACGAGGGCGGCATCGAGCGGGTTGGCGACCGCCTGCAGCCAGCGCAGCACGTCGGCAGCTTCCTCGCTCTCGAATACGGAATCGCTGTCGGACAGGTAGACACTCGGCACACCGCGCGCACGCAAGGCGCGCTGGACGATAGCAGCCTCGAAGCGATCCTTCACCAGGATGGCGAAGTCGGCAGGCGCGAGGCGACGCATTCCTTGCGC
The DNA here is from genome assembly GCA_031999925.1 of Massilia sp. Classification (GTDB taxonomy): domain Bacteria; phylum Pseudomonadota; class Gammaproteobacteria; order Burkholderiales; family Burkholderiaceae_D; genus Telluria. Next base: position 4,838 of record DAMABW010000110.1, read on the forward strand.
GGAATCGAACCCGGCCGAATCATCGTTGAGCAAGGCGACAATCTGTTCCGCGCAGGACTTCGCAAACTGCGGCCGCATGCTGTCGGCGTTCTTGTAGCCGCCCGCCGCGCCGGCCCAGATGGTCATGGCCGGGAGGCCCGCGCCAGCGCGTACCAGCCGCTCGTCGCGGCCTTGGGCTTCGACCGGCAGGAAGGGCAGCGCGTTGTGCTCGCCGTCGCGAAAGCCGAACGCTCCTTTCGGGTGGCCGGGCTGCCCGCCCTGCCCTTCGGCATGCCCGAACAGCTGGTTCACCGCGCTGACGAGCGGGGTGGTCGAGCGGAAGTTGCGCGCCAGCCAATAATGCCGTCCCTCGGTGGCACGGCGCGCCGCCAGGTAGCTGTGGATGTCGGCCCCGCGGAAACCGTAAATCGCCTGCTTCGGGTCGCCGATCAGGAACAGGCCTGTGTCGGCGGCATTGCCCGCGACCTTGTAGAGCATGTCGAAAATGGCGTACTGGTCAGGCGACGTATCCTGGAATTCGTCGATCATCGCAACTGGGTAGCGTGCCAGGATGCGGCTTCGCAAGGCTGCGCCGTTCTCGCCTTCCAAGGCCCGTTTCAGGCGCACGAGCATATCGGCAAAGCCGAACGTGCGTGCGGCCGCCTTGAGTTCCTGCATGCGGGCGGCGATCGTACCGGCGGCATGCGCGAGCACGAATGGCGCGATTTCCGGCAATGCGTCCAACTGGCGCTTGAGCTCGGGGAGCTGCGCGAAGCCGGCCGGCACAGGCGTATCGGGGGCGCCCCTGAGTGCGCCCAGCAGTTTGTCGGTCTCCCACTTCGACCACGCATCGTTGTCGTAAAACCCTGCCCCCGGCTCCGCCTGCGTGTCGCTCCGGACCCACTCGCGTAGCGCCGCGAAGAATTTGTCTACTGTCACTTTATTGTAAATTTTGCCGTTGATGCGCCCCTGGTGCTTCCTGAACCAGGCTTCCATTAGGCGCGCGTGCTCCGCCCATACCTGCCGATCCGGACATTGCTGTAGGATGTGCCGCGCGCCGAGTGTCAATACGTCGGACAGGGCTTTGCCGGGGTGCGCATCCTCGATCAGGCTGGCCCGCTCAACCAGGCCACGTACTGCCTTGTCGAAACTGCCGAGGTCGCTCCAGCAGCCGTGGACCAGGTCGAACTGATCGCTCGACAATGCGTAGACGTGGCTGCGCCAGTAGTCGCGCAGGGCGACGGCGTACAAGGCGCGCTCGCTCTCGACCAACTCCTCATCGAACAGCGCACCGCTGTCGAAAGCATGTTCGCCGAGCATCCGGTAGCACCACGCGTCGATCGTGGATACGGCCGACTCGTCCATGGCCTCGGCAGCCAGCGCCAGGCGGTAGGCAGCCTGTTCGCGGCCGGCGGGATCGCCGCGGTACTCGTCAAGCAGCGCCGCCAAGTAGGGGTCGGCGTCCTGTGCGGACGCATCGCGGAAGAACCGCGCCGCCTCGACCAGGCGTTCGCGGATGCGGTCCGACAGCTCCCGGGTCGCGGCCTTGGTGAACGTCATCACGAGAATCTCGGCAGGCTGCAGCGGGCGCGCGAGCCCGGTCTGCGCGCCGCCATGGCCGAGCACGAGGCGCACGTACAAGGCAGCAATGGTCCAGGTCTTGCCAGTGCCGGCACTGGCCTCGATCAGGCGCGTCCCATGCAACGGGAACGAAAGCGGATTCAGTGGATTGCTCATTTGGCGCAGGCCTGTTCAAACACATGGTTCAGGGGATGGGGCTGCACGCTGCAGGCAATCCAGTCGAGCAGCGGCCGGTACAGCGCCTTGGACACCTCCTCGAACCCCGGTTGATCGGCGAGCTCGCCGTATTCGGTCCACAAACGCGACAGGCAGGGTTCGTCGCGCTCGGCCTTCATGCCGTCGACCTCGAAGTTCGCACCGTCATACGCCTGTTGGGCGTGGCCCGCACCTTTGGCCAGCAGGGCAAGCGCAGTCTTGCAGGCAGTCGGCAAAGGCGCATCCATGCCGCGCTGCCACAGCCCGGCGAGGGTATCGAGCCGTGCCTGCGCCTCGGCCTGGCCCAGCGGGAGAAACTGGACGATGCAATCGCGCGCCACCAGGTAGCCCGTCACCGCCTGCCCCTGCGCAGCCAATACCAGCTGGCGCACGTAGGCATCGACCAGCTTGTCCGTGCGGAGCTGCTTCTTGTCGACCTTGATGCTCTTGCTCGTGCGTACCCGGCTGGCCGTGACCGTCATCCACGCCTTGCCGGCGCCATCATCGCGCATCTGGTCGATCCAGTCCTCGAGCGCCAGGCCGGCGCACCGCAGCGTCACGCGTACTTTGTCCGCGCAACGCGGCAGGCGCTGATCCAGCGCCAGCCAGGCCAGCCTGACCGGGGCCAGTTCCTCCACCAGTTTGTCCTGCAGCCGGATCGCCAGCTGACCAATCGGAAAGCGTCCTTCGCGCTGCATGCGCGCCAGCTTACCGGCCATGCGCTGCTGGACCTCGTCCTGCGGCTCTGGTTCTCCGCTATCGGCCAGCAGCTCCTGTCCGATCTGGTAGGCCTGGAGCTTGTTCAGCGCAAACGGCTCGTCGTCGACGCCGGCCAGCGCATGCTCCCTGAACTGGACTTTCAGGCGGCGCCGGAAGAATTGCTTGACCGGCTGCTTCATGAAATAGGCAAGCTCGGTGACGGTCAGTGGTGATGCGCCTTCGTGCGTGTAAGCCGGCAATGCAGGTGGTGCGCCGCAGGCCGCGCCATCGTGCGCGGCGCGCCATTCGGTCGCAAAGGTGTGCAGGCTCTTCTGCTCGAAATAGCGACGCGAGAACGGCTGCAGGAAATGCTCGACCGTTAACCGGTTCAGGTCGAGCCCCTGCCAGCCTGCCTTCAGGTAATCGCGCAGTTGCGCCACCAGCACCGAAGGCGGCTGCGCGCTGTTGTCGCGCACGCTTTTGCCAACCCAACTGATGTACAGCCGGTCGCGCGCCGACAGCAGCGCCTCGAGCATCAGGTAGCGGTCATCTTCGCGCCGCGAGCGGTCTCCCGGGTGGGCCATGCCCGGCAGGGCCAGCAGGTCGAAGTCGGCCCGCTGGCCACGGCGCGGAAAATCGCCGTCGTTCATGCCGAGCAGGCAGACGATCCTGTAGGGCAGCGCACGCATCGGCATCAAGGTGCAGAAGGTAACGCCGCCGGAGATGAACCGGTGGTGCAGCGCCTTGTCGTCGAGCGGCCCGAGCCAGGCTTCGCGCAGGATCGCGACCGGGACCGGATCGCCGAAGGCGGCGCCGTCGCAATGCGCAAGCCAGCCCTGCAGTGCGGTATGGAGCTGCGCCAGGGTCAGGCGGTCGTCCTCGTCGGTGCCCCGGAAGAACGCCTGCAACAGCCGCTCGGCACATGCAACCCATTCGGCAGGGCTGCGGGAACGGGAGAGCTCGTGCCGCCAGGTGGACAGGCTGTCGACAAGCCGCGCGAGCGATCCTGCAAGCGCGGCGTCCAGGCCACCGACCTGGGCCAAGGGCTCAATGCCGTCGAAATCCTCCATGGCGCCGTTTGCGTAGCCGAGCAACATGCGCCGCATGCCGAACAGCCAGGCGTTCTGCTCGCCCGCCGACGCCAGTTCCAGGGCGGCGCGGTGCCGGGCGTCGAGTCCCCAGCGCACCCCCGCCGCTTCGACCCACTGTGCCACGCGCGGCAGGTCGTGCTGCGCGATCCCGAAGCGTGCCGCGATGGCGGGCACGTCCAGCAGATCGCGCACCTCGCTTTGCAGACATCGTTGTTGCGGCAGCCTCAGCAGCCAGTCGAGCGCCACCAGCACCGGATCGGTGCGGCGCGACGACACGTCGACGATCTCGAATGGAATATGGCGTTTATCGCCGCGCGGGTACTGGCTAAACACCGCACGGATCGCGGGGGCGAACTTGTCGACTTCGGGTACCATGACGATCACGTCACGCGGATGGAGGGTGCGCCCGCCGGTCCCGTTTTCCGCGAACATCCCCAGCAATTGGTCGTGCAGGATCTCGACCTCGCGCTGCGCGCTGTGCGCGACGTGGAAGCAGATCGAGGTGTCGGACGGTGAGACACCCGGCCGTGCTTCGTCCTCTCGCGGTACTGGCTGCATGTCGCGGATCGCGGCCTGCACCTGGCCCAGCAGCGTTGCCCCTAGCCCGTCGCTGAACACGTCCACACGCAGCAGCGGAAACGCACGGCGCGTCGCATGTACGTCGTCGAATTCGTCCAGCATCCGTATGAAATCGCGGCCTAGCCGCCCCCAGCCGGACAGCAGCGGATGACAGTGCGCATGCATCTGTTCGAAAGGAACCTGTGCCAGGCTGCCGCTGTGCGGCGAATGTGGCTGGTGGCGGCGCTGGGCCTTGAGCAGTTCCCGGCCGCTGATGATGTCGCCCCAGTAGTACTGGCACGGGTTGGGCGCCGCAACAATGACCTGGCAATGGCGGGCCAGCGCGCCCAGCGCTTCCAGCGTCTGGTAGGGGAGCGAGGCCACGCCGAACAATACGATCCGCGCAGGCAGCCTGCCCGCCGCTGCCGTGTCGCCACCGTGCAGCGCTTCGACGAACTGGCGGTGCACGTCCGCACGCCCGCTTGCGCGCAAGTCGTCGGCGCAAGCCTCGCGTAATGCCCGCCACAGGCGCGCCTGCCAGCACTGGTCCGCAGCGAGCGCCCGCCTCTGGCCGGTCGCGTCGATCAGCACTTCCTCCCCGTCTGCCCAGGCGGCAAGCCAATTGGCGCGATAGACCTGGTATTGGTCGTACAGGTCGGCTAGTTTCCGGGCCAGCTGCAGCCGCCGTTCGATCGAGCCGTCTTGCAGGAAATACGCCAACGGGGAAAAGCCCGGTTCGCCTAGCAGCCCGGGCAACAGCTGCATCAGCCGCCAGGTCAGCGGCTGGCGATCATAGGGAGAATGACGCGGCACCCTGCGCGGGCCGAGCAACTGGCGGTAAGCCTGCCACAGGAAACGCGCGGGCAAGGTGACCTGGACCCCGGAACATACGCCCATCTGGTCGGCCATTGACATCTTGAGCCATTCGGCTACACCGTTCGATTGCACCAAGAATACTTCTTGGTCCAGGGGGTGCAGCGGGTTCGCCTGCAGCCAGCCGAAGACGGTGTCGCGCAGATGCTCCATACGGTCGCTGTGGATAGCGAGGAAACCGGGGGAGAGATTTGATGCCATATGCCATCAGTATTAAAAGTAGGGACGACGATGTGGCGACAACCGGGCGCACGCGCATCCCCGCCGTGAAAAGGCAACAGTCAATTGCCAGTACTGCACTAAAACCCATAACGATCTAATTATGGAACATAATTTCCCAGGGGCAAAGTCCGAAGAGGCAAATCCGCGACAACCGCGACAGTTCAGTAGCGGCCAGGGTCGGCACGCAATCCAGGTTCCAGAACCATTGCCACAGGGGCCGTCGCTGCCCGCGGACCGGCCGCCTGGATGAGCTTTCAAGCTGCAAACCGATCCAGGCTGGACCCGGTGAGGCGCCACGCGGCCTCATGCGCCTGCCCTCGGCGCACACGCTGCTCGCGGTGCTGCCGCTCCCGGTGCTGACGCTGGAAAAGGCTGCGCGCCCGCAGCAGCGGCTCGGCATCGCCCGCGTTCAGGTGCCGCACGAGCGTTTCCAGCGCGCGGGCGCACGCGCTGTCCGGCGCGCCGTTCTCCGCAGACCGGTGCTGCTCGACGGCTACGCGCATGCTGCTTTCCTCGACCAGGCGCAGCTCGGCAGTCGACCGCACGGCACCGGATGCCTCCCGCAGCGATACGATGGCGCTGTGGCCTCGGTAGCAGGCCTGGTCGTACATGGCGACACAGTGCCTCATCAGGCGCCCCTCGACGGTAAGCTGCCCGCTGTCCGTCAGTTCGACCACCGTCCTGTCCCCGAACCGCATAGCCTTGGGAAGGACCGGGGGCCAGTTCGCAACGGCGGGCGGGTCGACAGGGGCAGGCGCCGCACGGACGGCGTCGGCGTGCCACTGCCGCGACAGTTCCAGCAGGCGCCGCAGGCTGATCCCGGCGGCCCAGCGCATCGCGCAGGCCACGGCGGCCTCGTTTTCCGTACCATGCCGGTCCTGCGCAGCCTCGACCAGCGTACCCAGGAAGTCGGAGGCATCGTCACATTCGGCGGCAAAGCGATGCGGATCGCGCCGGATCGCGTCCTGCATCCGGCCCGGCTGCCGGCACTCGGCCAGCCAGCGCCGCATGCACGGGCCATGACGCGCCGACCAGGCCGGCGTCCTGAGGTCGCCATAGTCGTGAAACCGGAAGATCCTGGCCAGCGTGGTACAAAGCTTCACGAGATCCTCGAACTGTGCGCACGACTCCGGGCGGCGTTCAGGCGGCAGCCACGATAGGGCCGCGAGCAGCCTGCGTAGGCGCACATCATTGAGCTGCCAAGTGGCGGGCAGCTCCCTGCGGCCGAGCCATCGGACCACTTCGCGCGACACGTCGAAGGCACCGGCCACGGCCTCGTACAAAGGCGATGCCTCATCGATCGCCACGCGGATGGCCGCCACTTCGCGCAATATACGGCCGCGCTCGGGAGCGGCCAGCATTGGCAGCAGCCAGGGCAGCGCATGCAGGGCCTGGGTCCGGTAGTGGCTCC
>DAMABW010000111.1:0-11424 GCA_031999925.1 Massilia sp.
CGATCCGGCTACTGTAGATGCCGCCGATGCCGACTATGCTCATGGGTTCTCCTGTGTAATCTCTTGCCTGCCCGCGTACGACACGTACACGAGCGATGTCAGGCTCACAGATTACCAGCGCACTGCCGAGATTTTGCGTCGAGCAGGAGGGGAAACCACCCCCTATTCCAGCGTTTGAATGTTGCCCTACGGCTCCATAATCTCGTCCTGACCTCATTCATCCTCACGGACAACACACATGGCCGCAACGACTGCTGACGAACTGATCGACACCCCAGCACAGCCGCAACCTTTCCATAAGACCCCGATGGGCAAGAAGGTCGTGATTGGCGGCGGCATCGCCGCCGTGCTGGCCGTGGTGGCCGCGATCTGGATGTGGAGCCAGACGCCGGACTACCGCGTCCTGTACGCCAACTACAGCGACAAGGATGGCGGCGCGATCACCGCTTCCCTCGACCAGATGGGCGTCAAGTACAAGTTTTCGGAAGGCGGCACCGCCATCCTGGTGCCGGCCGAGCAAGTGCCGGACCTGCGCCTGAAGCTCGCTTCGCAAGGCTTGCCGAAAGGCGGCAACGTCGGCTTCGAACTGCTGGAAAACCAGAAGCTGGGCGTGTCGCAGTTCGTCGAGCAGGTGAACTACCAGCGCTCGCTGGAAGGCGAACTGGCCCGCTCGATCCAGTCGCTCGGTTCGGTGGCCGGCGCGCGTGTCCACCTGGCCCTGCCGAAGCCGTCCGTGTTCGTGCGCGACCAGCAGAAGCCGACCGCTTCGGTCCTGCTCAACCTGCAATCGGGCCGCGCACTGGACCCGGGCCAGGTCAGCGCCATCGTGCACCTGGTGGCATCGAGCATTCCTGAACTGACCATCGGCAACGTGACCGTGGTCGACCAGAACGGCAACCTGCTGTCGGAACAGCCGAAAGGCAATGGCCTGGGCAAGCAACTCGACGCCAGCCAGCTGAAGTACGTCGAGCAGGTGCAGCAGAACATCATCAAGCAGGTCGAATCGCTGATTTCGCCGATCGTCGGCAAGGGCAATGTGCGTGCCGAAGCGACCGCCGAAGTGGACTTCGCGCAAGTCGATACCGCCGCCGAGATGTACAAGCCGAATTCGCCGCCGGAACCGCAGGCGATCCGCAGCCAGCAGACCTCGGAACAAACCGGCCCATCGACCGGCAACGCCAACGGTATCCCGGGCGCCCTGTCGAACCAGCCGCCGGGCGTGGCGACCGCCCCGATCGAAGGCGGCGCGCCAGGCGCCCCGGGTGCCGCACCAGCAACGACCGGTCCGAGCCGCAAGGATGCGACGACCAACTACGAAGTGGATAAAACCATTCGTTACGAGCAGCGTCCGATGGGCGGCATCAAGCGCCTGACGGTGGGTGTGGTGGTCAACTACCGCCGTACCGTCGACCCGGCCACCGGCAAGGTCACCGTCAAGCCGCTGCCGGCCGCCGAAGTGGCGCAGATCAACGAGCTGGTGAAGCAGGCGATGGGTTACTCGCAAGCACGTGGCGATACCCTGAACGTGGCGAATGCGCCGTTCGACGGTGTCGACAAACCGGACGAAACCGGCCCGGACTGGTATAAGGATCCTGCCAACCTGCCGTTGGCGATGGAAGTCGGCAAGTACCTGCTGATCGCGGCAATCCTGGCTTTCCTGTACTTCCGCATCCTGCGTCCGCTGCTGCGTCCGGTGATGAACAAGTTCGACGAAGTGACCGCCGTGCCGGAAGACGAGAAGGAAAAGGGCGAAGACGGGGAAGAAGACGACGACGACAGCAGCACCGTCGAACTGGGCAGCGGCGGCAAGCCGGCCCTGGGTCCGGACGGGATGCCGCTGGCACCGGAAGAAGAACCGCGGGAACGCAGCTATCGCGATAACCTGGCGATGGCAAAAGAGATGGCGCGTAACGATCCGCGCATCGTGGCAAACGTGATCAAGGCATGGGTGGGGTCGGAATAATGAGCGACAAACAAGACGGTATCCAGAAAGCGGCCATCCTGATGCTGGCCATGGGCGAGGAAGAAGCGGCCGAGGTCATGAAGTTCCTCGGCCCGCGCGAAGTGCTGAAACTGGGCGCGGCCATGGCCTCGATGAAGGCGGTCCAGCACGAGCAGGTGGTGAACGTGCTGGAAGCCTTCCGCGACGAAGCCGACGCCCACTCGACGGTCGGCCTCGATTCGGACGAATACATCCGCGAAGTGCTGACCAAGGCGCTGGGCGACGACAAGGCGGCCGTGCTGCTGAACCGTATCCTGGGCGGCAAGGACGCCTCGGGTATCGAAAGCCTGAAGTGGATGGACGCGCAGTCGGTGTCGGAACTAATCCGCAACGAGCACCCGCAGATCATCGCCACCATCCTGGTCCACCTCGAGCGCGACCAGGCCTGCGAGATCCTGAGCCACTTCACCGACCGCCTGCGCAACGACGTGGTGCTGCGTATCGCCACCCTGGACGGCGTGCAGCCGGCGGCACTGCGCGAGCTGAACGACGTGCTGACCAAGCTGCTGTCGGGAAACGAGCACATCAAGAAGTCCTCGCTGGGCGGCGTACGTACCGCGGCCGAGATCCTGAACTTCATGGCCGGCGAGCAGGAGAGCTCGGTGATGGAAAACATCAAGAACTACGACAACGACATGGCGCAGAAGATCATGGACGAGATGTTCGTGTTCGACAACATCATCGACATCGACGACCGCGGCATCCAGTTGCTGCTGCGCGAAGTGCAGTCGGAAATGCTGATCATCGCCTTGAAGGGCGCGTCGCAAGACCTGCGCGAAAAGATCTTCAAGAACATGAGCCAGCGCGCCAGCGAGATGATGCGCGAAGACCTGGAATCGAAAGGTCCGGTGCGGCTGTCGGAAGTGGAAGCGCAGCAGAAGCAGATCCTGCAGATCGTGCGCCGTCTCGCCGACGAAGGCCAGATCGTGCTGGGCGGCAAGGGCGAGGACTCTTTCGTCTAATCGTTTAATATTCGACGATGAACAAAGACACGCAAGGCGCCGTCAAGCGCTGGGAAATGAACTCCTTCGGCGACCAGCGGCCGAGTACGCTGGCAGGCCGCATCGCGGCCGAGGAGCGGGAAAAGGCGGCGGCTGCCGCGGCGAATGCGTCGCGCATGCCGGCCCAGGCGCCTGCCTCGGCGCCAGCCATGCCACAGGTGCAGTTGCCGACCGCCGCCGAACTCGAAGCGCTGCGCGAAGCGGCGCGCGCCGAGGGCTATGCCGAGGGCCTGGAAGAAGGCCAGGCCGCGGGTTACGCCGCTGGCCATGCCGAAGCACTGGAACAGGGCCGGATCGACGCCGCCGGCGAAATCGACAGCCTGCGCGCGGTCGCGTCCAGCTTCAGCAGCGCGCTGGCCGGGGCCGACGACGCCATCGCCTCCGACGTGCTCGACCTGGCGCTGCACCTGGCGCGCTCGATGGTGCGCACGGCCTTCGAGGTGCGTCCGGAACTCATCATCCCGATCGTGCGCGAAGCGATCGAATACCTGCCGGTGCTGCAACAGCCGGCCGTGCTGGCGCTGAACCCGGATGACATCGAGATCGTGCGCGCCGGCCTGGGCGACGAGATCGACAAGGGCGGCTGGCGCGTGGTGGCCGATCCGCAGGTGGCGCGCGGCGGCTGCAAGGTCGATACCGCCAGCAACCAGATCGACGCCACCGCACAGGCGCGCTGGACCCGCCTGTCGCATGCGCTGGGCAAGAATGTGGAGTGGCTGGGCTGATGACGACGGCCACGCTCGATCGCCACACGGCGCGCTGGAAATCGTATTTGTCCGATTGCGACGCCCTGCTCGGCTTTGTCGAGCCGATGCAGGTGTCGGGCCGTGTCACGCGCGTGGCCGGCCTGGTGATGGAGTGTGTCGGCCTGCGCCTGGCTGTGGGCAGCGCCTGCACCATCCCGCTGTCGAGCGGCGCGAAGATCGAGGCCGAAGTGGTCGGCTTCGAGGGCGACCGCCTGTTTCTGATGCCGCAAAGCGATGTCGAAGGCGTGGTGCCGGGGTCGCGCGTGTTTCCGGTGGAAACGCCGGTGCCGCGTCCGGGCACTGTGGCCCACCCGCGGCGCCGCCCGAGCGACCGCGCGCGTCACCTGCCGGTCGGCATCGAACTGCTGGGCCGCGTGGTCGACGGCGCCGGCCGTCCGCTCGACGGCAAGGGACCGCTCGGCACCAACGACATGGCGCCGATCAACGCCCGCCCCGTGAATCCGCTCGACCGCGCGCCGATCAAGGACACCCTGGACGTGGGCGTGCGCGCGATCAACTCCATGCTGACCGTGGGCCGCGGCCAGCGCCTGGGCCTGTTCGCCGGTACCGGCGTCGGTAAATCGGTGTTGCTGGGCATGATCGCGCGCTACACCACCGCCGAGATCATCGTGGTCGGCCTGATCGGCGAACGGGGCCGCGAAGTAAAGGAATTCATCGAGCAGATCCTGGGGCCGGAAGGCCTGGCGCGCTCGGCGGTGGTCGCCGCCCCGGCCGACAGTCCGCCGCTGATGCGCCTGCAGGGCGCGGCCTACGCCACCGCGATTGCCGAGCACTTCCGCGACAAGGGCAAGAGCGTGCTCTTGATCATGGATTCGCTGACCCGCTACGCCATGGCCCAGCGCGAGATCGCCCTGGCGATCGGCGAACCGCCGGCCACCAAGGGCTATCCGCCCTCGGTGTTCGCCAAGCTGCCGGTGCTGGTGGAACGTGCCGGCAATGGCCTGGAAGGCGGCGGTTCGATCACGGCCTTCTATACCGTGCTGTCCGAGGGCGACGACCAGCAGGACCCGATTGCCGACGCGGCGCGCGGTATTCTGGACGGCCACATCGTGCTGAACCGCCACCTGGCCGAGGCCGGCCACTACCCGGCCATCGACATCGAACAATCGATCAGCCGCGCCATGCACGGCATCACCACGCACGAGCACCAGTTGGCGGCGCGCAAGTTGAAACAGTTGTATTCGCGCTACCAGCGCTCGCGCGATTTGATCAGCGTGGGCGCGTACGCGCCGGGCAGCGATCCGGTGCTGGACCAGGCGATTGCGCTGAACGAAAAGATCGAGGAATTCCTGTGCCAGGAAATCTTTGAAAACACGGGCATGGACCAGAGCTTGGGGCAATTAACCTCTCTGTTCAGCTGATCGGTATGGTTGCTGCGTGGATATACTAATCCACTATGGCAAATACCTCCGCCCTTGAAACCCTGATCGAACTGGCCCAGCGCGACTCCGACGACGCAGCAAAGCGTCTCGGCGCCGCACTGAAGGCGGTCGAGGAAGCCGAGCAGAAGTACCAAATGCTGCTCGGCTACCGCGACGATTACGCGAATCGGCTGGACCAGCAGCAGATGGCGGGCATCACGCCCTTCGCCTACCAGAACTTCGTCGCCTTTGTCGGCAAGCTCGACAACGCGATCAACGGCCAGGCCGAAGTCGTGAAACACGCGAAGTACAAGAGCGACCAGGAAAAGAAAGCCTGGCAGGAAAGCGAGCGCAAGCGACTGTCCTACCGCACGCTGAACGAGCGCGCGGTGGCCGAGGCCCAGAAGATCGCCGACAAGCGCGACCAGAAAATGATGGATGACCACGCTGCGCGTACCGTCCGCAACCAACGTTGAACACACCATGACGATGCAAACCACTTCCCTTCCGTTCCAGGTCAATGGTGCGAATGGCCTGAACAACCAGTCGCAGAACATGCGCGGCAATGCCGTGCTGAACACCGACGGCGCGAACTTCGGCGCGACCCTGACGCGCCAGATCGAGCAGCGCCAGCTGGAACAGCGCCAGGCGCAGGCCCAGCCGGCTCCGCAGATGCAGCCGCCCCAGCCGCCTCAGCCGCAAGCGGTCGCGAAACCGCAGGCGCAAGCCAACAAGCCTGCCGCCAACGAAGCCAAGGCGCCGGCACGCGAAGCGACCAAGGAGCCGGCCAAGGACACCGCGAAATCCGACGGCGCCGACAAGGCCGATGCGACCCAGGCCAGCACCGACACCAAGACCGCCGGCGACAGCGCCGAAGGCGAGGAAGCGGCGCAGGGCGACACCAAGGCGGCCGATTCGGTTACCGACATGCTCGCCATGCTGGCCAGCCTGAGCCAGCCGCAGGCGGCGGCGAAAGCCATGCCGGCACTCGACACCGACGCCGCAGGCGGCGCCCATGCCGGCCTGAAGGGCAAGCTGGGCCTGGAAGGCGCCGAGCCTGCCATCAAGCTCGACACCAAGGCCCTGGCGGCAGGCGCCGACGGCGCCCAGGACAAGGCGGCCCCAGGCATCGATTTGCGCGGCATGGACCTCGGCAAGGCCGGCGAACAGGCGGGCAAGCTGCAGGCGGACGCCGGCCAGTTTGCCGCCAAGCTGCACGACAGCGCGGCCGCGCTGAAGGAAACGGCGGCGCCGGAAACCTTTACCAACCTGGTCGCCCAGACGAATGCCCTGCAAAACGCCCAGGCCGCAGGCGCCGTGCCGACCGACCGCCTGAGCGCGCGCGTGGGCACGCCCGCCTGGGATAACCAGGTTGGCCAGAAGGTGATCTGGATGGTAGGCGGCGAAGAGCAAAGCGCGACCCTGGAACTGAACCCGCCGGACCTGGGTCCGGTGCAGGTGGTGCTGAACGTGTCGAACGACATGGCCAGCGTGACCTTCTCGTCGCAGCAGCTGGAGGTACGCCAGGCGCTGGAAAACTCCTTGCCGCGTTTGCGCGAGATGATGAGCGAGAGCGGGATCGCGCTGGGGAATGCGAGCGTGAATTCGGGGAACGAGGGCAACGGGCAGCAGAATCAACCCGGTTCGGGCCGTTCCGGTAGCGGCGGCGGGAATGGCGTCGGTGGCGGCGACAGCGCCGTGGCCGAAGTCACGCCACGCCAGCGCACCAGCATCCTGGGTGGCGCCGGGGCGGTCGACACCTTCGCGTAAAGCAGCACCAGCACACGATAACGGCCGCATCACGCGGCCGTTTTTTTTGTTTGCAGGCCAGGTACATCAACGTAGGGTGGGCCGGGCCGCGCTAGGCACTCCGTGCCCACGCGGGCTAACGTGCATCCGCATTCCGATGTGTTGACGTTAAGCGTAGCGATACCTTTTTTGCGGCACGAATGACCATCCGTGCCATACCGCGTGGATACAGGTGTCCACCCTACGAAAAGCACCATCGGGCACGATGCCACTCGACAAACCCCGAGATAGCCCACCTTCCCCTTTCTTTTCAAAGCTTGCCGCTGCGCACTTTTTCCCGATAATGCCATAATCACGCAACCCATTTGGCACGAGGTATCTTGAAAGCGAATCCGAAAACGAAGGCCGACCCGAAAGCAGACGCAGGCGCTCCGGCGGGCGGGTCGAAGAAGAAGCTCATGATCATCGCGATCGCGGGCGTGTTGCTGCTTGGCGGCGGCGCCGGTGCGGGCTGGTTCTTCCTGCATGGCAGCGGCGATGCCGAGGCCCACGAAGAAGCACCGAAGAAAAAGAAAAAGGCCAAGGAAGCCCACAAGGCCGAGTACGTGCCGGTGGAACAGTTTGTGGTGAACCTGCAGCCCGAGAATGGCGACCAGTATTTGCAGATTCAGTTTACCCTGCAGGTGAACGGCCCTGAACAAGCGGCCCTGATCAAGGACAATATGGCCAAGGTGCGCAGCCGCGTGCTGTTGCTGTTGTCGGGCAAGAAGGCGTCCGAGATCAGCACCGTCGAAGGCAAGCAGCAACTGGCGTCGGAGATCAAGGCCGTGGTACAAGTGCCGTTCGAAGAAGAAGGCGACGAACAGGAAGTGTCCGACGTCTTGTTCACCTCGTTCATCATCCAGTAAAGAAACATCATGGCCGATAATTTCCTCTCACAGGAAGAAGTCGATGCCCTCCTCAAGGGGGTCAACGGCGATCAGGACGACATCTCCGCGCCTGAAGACACCTCGGGAGTCCGCACCTACAACCTGGCGACCCAGGAGCGGATCGTGCGCGGCCGCATGCCGACGCTCGAGATCATCAACGAGCGTTTCGCACGCCTGCTGCGCATCGGCCTGTTCAACTTCCTGCGCCGCAGTGCCGAGGTCTCGGTGGGCTCGGTGCGGGTGTCGAAGTACAGCGAATTCATCCGCAACCTGGTGGTGCCGACCAACCTGAACCTGATCCACATGAAGCCCCTGCGCGGCACCGCGCTGATGGTCTTCGATCCGGGCCTGGTATTCCTGCTGGTCGACAACCTGTTCGGCGGCGACGGCCGCTTCCACACCCGCGTGGAAGGCCGCGACTTTACCCAGACCGAACAGCGCATCATCCTGCGCATCCTGGACATCGTGTTCGAGGCCTACGGCAAGTCGTGGGAACCGGTGTACCCGATCGAATTCGAGTACATCCGCTCGGAGATGAACACGCAGTTCGCGAACATCGCGACCCCGAACGAAGTCGTGGTATCGTCCACCTTCACGATCGAGCTCGGTCCGGTGTCGGGCCAGATCCACTTCTGCATGCCCTACTCGATGATCGAGCCGATCCGCGATGCGCTGACCTCGAGCATCCAGGGCGAGGCGCTGGAAGTCGACAAGCGCTGGATCCGCCTGATGACCCAGCAGATCCAGGTGGCCGAAGTCGAACTCGTGGCCGAGCTCGGCCACGGCAAGGCGAACTTCGACGACATCCTCAACATGAAGATCGGCGACGTGATCCCCATCTCCGTCCCCGAAACCATCCAGGCCACCGTCGACGGCGTGCCGGTGATGGAATGCACTTACGGCGTCGCGAATGGCCAGTACGCGCTGAAGGTCGAGAAACTGCTGGCCAACAGCGACAGCTTCAATCAGGAGAAACACAATGTCTGACAACCAGGACGATCAAAACCTCGACGACGATT
The DNA here is from genome assembly GCA_031999925.1 of Massilia sp. Taxonomy (GTDB): domain Bacteria; phylum Pseudomonadota; class Gammaproteobacteria; order Burkholderiales; family Burkholderiaceae_D; genus Telluria. The sequence continues at coordinate 8,829 of DAMABW010000111.1, forward strand.
GGGGCGCCGCGATTGCCGAGCAAGCCGCCGCCGAGGCCGCCGCGCTGCAGAAGCAGCAGGCCGCCACGGCCGCCGTGTTCCAGGACTTCGGCGCCAAGAGCCCGCGTCCGGACACGCCGAACGACATCGACTTCATCCTCGACATCCCGGTGCAGCTGACCGTCGAACTCGGCCGCACGAAAATCGCGATCAAGAACCTGCTGCAACTGGCCCAGGGTTCGGTCGTCGAGCTCGACGGCCTGGCCGGCGAACCGATGGACGTGCTGGTCAACGGCTGCCTGATCGCCCAGGGCGAGGTCGTGGTCGTGAACGACAAGTTCGGCATCCGCTTGACTGATATCATTACGCCATCTGAACGGATCAGAAAATTGAATAAATGATGCCCACGCTTGCCCCTGCCCGCACGACTGAACATGGATGTGCTTTGCCGTCCTCCCTGTTGCGCGGGCTCGGGGCCGGCGTGATGCTGGCGGCGGCCTGCTCGATGCCGCTGGCCGCGTCCGCGCAGGCGCCTGCCGCTTCCTCCTCAGCACCTGCCGCAACAACCTCCCCCGCTCCCGCCGCTCCTCGCTCCGACACCCAGGTCGACATCGTTCCGCCCGAGCGCGCCACCACCGTCGGCGAAGTGCCGACCACGGCGCAGAACCCGGTCAACGACCCGCCCGCCACCGTCGTCCCTGCAGCCCCGGCCGCCATCCCCGGCACCCCGGCACGGCCCGCGACGATTCCCCAGCCCGCCCACGTTCCCTCCACCGGCATGCTGATGCAGACCATCTTCGCCCTGCTGCTGGTGCTGGGCCTGCTGGCGGCGCTGGCCTGGGCGGCCAAGCGCTGGGGCCCCAAGCTCACCGGCAATTCCGCCAACCTGCGCCTGGTCGGGGCGCTGAACATCGGCGGACGCGAACGCATCATGGTGGTGGAAGTGGGCAACCAGTGGATCGTGGTCGGCGCCTCGCCGGGGCGCGTGAACGCGCTCGCCACGATGCCGCGGCAGGAGGCTGGCGTACAATCGGGCGCCACCCTGGCCGCCGATACATTGCCGGTCACGAATTTTTCCGACTGGCTCAAGAACACGATCGACAAACGCAATGCGAAATAAGACACTTCTGCTGGTCGCCGGCCTGGCGGCCCTGCTGCCGCTGGCGGCGCTGGCCCAGCCGGGCATTCCCGCCCTGACCACCAGCCCGGCCCCGGGCGGCGGCACCGAGTACTCGCTGCCGGTGCAGACGCTGCTCCTGATGACGGCGTTCACCTTCCTGCCGGCCGCGCTCCTGATGATGACGAGTTTCACCCGCATCATCATCGTGCTGTCGCTGCTGCGCCAGGCGATCGGCACCCAGACCGCGCCGCCGAACCAGGTGATGGTCGGCCTGGCCCTGTTCCTGACCCTGTTCGTGATGGGGCCGACCTTCGACAAGATCTATACCGAGGCCTATGTGCCGCTGCAGGAAAACCGCATCCAGATGACGGAGGCGATGAACCGCGGCGCCGCGCCCCTGAAGGACTTCATGCTGAAGCAGACGCGCCAGTCGGACCTGGCCATGTTCGCCAAGATCTCGCGCACGCCGGCCCTGCAGGGCCCGGAAGACGTACCGCTGCGCGTGCTGATCCCGGCCTTCGTCACCAGCGAGCTGAAGACGGCCTTCCAGATCGGCTTCGCCATCTTCATCCCCTTCCTCATCATCGACATGGTGGTGGCCTCGGTGCTGATGGCAATGGGCATGATGATGATGTCGCCGGCCGTGATTTCGCTGCCGTTCAAGATGATGCTGTTCGTGCTGGTCGACGGCTGGCAACTGCTGCTGGGCTCGCTGTCTCAGAGTTTCAACTAGGGGCGCGCGATGACTCCGGAATCCGTCATGACCCTCGGCAAGCAGGCCATGGAAATCACCCTGCTGGTGTCGGCGCCGCTGCTGCTGGTGGCGCTGATCATCGGCCTCATCGTCAGCATCTTCCAGGCCGCGACCCAGATCAACGAAGCGACCCTCTCCTTCATCCCGAAACTGGTCGGCGTGTTCATCGCCCTGGTGGTGGCGGGGCCGTGGATGCTGTCGATCATGCTCGACTACATGCGCCAGGTGTTCACCGGCATTCCCAACATGGTCGGCTAGGTTTCCCGGCCGATGCTGACCCTGACCTCGGTCGAGATCAACGCCTGGATCGCGGGCCTGCTGTGGCCGCTCACGCGCATCCTCGGGCTGGTCGCGTCGGCCCCGATCTTTGGCCACGCCAGCGTGCCGAACCAGGTCAAGCTGATCCTGGGCGTGCTGCTGGCGCTGGTGATCGCGCCGACGGTGCCGACCGTGCCCGCACTCGACCCCACGTCCTACGCCGGCCTGCTGATCCTGGTGCAGGAACTCCTGATCGGGCTGGCGATGGGCTTTTCGATGCGCCTGGTGTTTGCCGCGGTGGAGTATGCCGGCGAACTGGCCAGCTCCACCATGGGCTTCAGCTTCGCCTCCTTCTTCGACCCCTCCACCCAGGGCCGTTCGGCCGCGATCAGCCAGTTCATGTCGATGGTCGCGACCATGGCTTTCCTGGCCGTCAACGCCCACCTGGTGCTGCTGGCGGCCCTGTCCGAAAGCTTCGTCAGCCT